>JANODQ010000699.1:0-3603 GCA_031412775.1 Pirellulaceae bacterium
TTTCATGCTGCTGATTCGGTTCGATGGTCAACTCGTCCAAAAGTACTGGAGTCAATCCATTGCGATGATTCAGATAAACCGGGTGGCCGATGAAGACCTTAATGTGTGCTGCGGTGAACCAACCGCTCCACACATCCCAGCCTCGAGGTGCTCCTTCGATCCAACAGGGTAGCAGCGGCGCGTTCGCCTTGATCGCGACCAATGCGGCGCCGGCACGGATCTTGAGTATTGGGCATTTGGTGCGGTTGATTCTTCCCTCGGGAAACATACCTACCAGCTTTCCCTCCCCCACCAGCCGAATAGCCGTCTTCACCGAAGCACTGTCACTGCCAGAACGATTTGTAGGGATCGCTTGGAAGGTCCTTAATACTGGCCCAAAAACCGGATTCTTGAAGAACTCCCCTGCAACCAACCAATGAACACGCCGACCACAGGCGAGCTGTAGAAAGAATGGGTCCAGCGAGTTACGATGGTTCGATATGAGAACTGCTCCCGAAACTCCCAACGCAGTATTGCCCTCGTTCATCGGCGCGCGGGATACGATTTTGATACGCCATAGCAATCGCCCAAAACAATAAACCGGCGCATAAAGTACTTTTTCCAACGGCGTATAATCCGAAGGTGATCGAAATGCTTTCACGAGCGGCCAGAGACAACCCAACGGGATGATTGTCAAAACAATTAAACTTAAAGCGTCCGCCATTCAAATCCAACTTCATGTATTGACAAGTTTGAAAAAGACGTATGTTAGCAGATGACGAGCTATGCCTGTGCTTCCATGTGAGCTATCGCAAAGTAATTCGCTATATCGACCGCAATGCGATTATCGTTCCAAGTCAGGTGTCCGAGTGCTTCGGGGCTGGTACCGGATGCGGTTGGTGTCGCAAGCAGATCACGCGTCTTGTTTCGGATGTTCAATTGACGCCGCCGCGGGATCAGAACTTGGATGATTGGCTACGCGATCGTTCACCTACCGCGGCTGCCCATCGACAGGGACGCCAAGAGCACCGAAGCAACTTGGCCGAGGGCACTTCGCGCGACTCCGACGAGTTGAACAATACGTGATGTTGCCAATCTCGACTTGTCGTTTAAGCTTGTCGAATTATGAATGTTTTTCCTTTACGACACTTACCTTTTTTGCATCTACAAACCACGCCAACTCGCTGAGGATTCCTGATCTTGAGATTTGCTATTTGTAATGAACTTTTTGGTGATTGGCCTTGGGAAAAAGGATTATCGATGGCTCGCGCGATCGGATACACAGGCGTCGAAGTCGCACCGTTTACTCTGGGACGAAATGCGGCTGACATTAGCCGCACGACTCGTAACGATTATCGAAAGGCGGTAACCGACCAGGGCATGGAACTGATCGGTCTGCATTGGCTGCTCGCAAAAACCGAAGGATTCCACTTAACCACTTCCGACGTCGCAGTACGCAAACGGACGACAGATTACTTCTTGCACTTGATCGAGCTATGTAAAGACCTTGGCGGAAATCTGATGGTTCTAGGCTCTCCGCTTCAAAGGAACTTTCCTTCCGATCAAACACACTCGCAAGCGATGGCCAATGCAATCGACACATTGAGCCCTCTCGTTCCAGCACTCGAGAGTGCTGGAATTGCTATCGCACTAGAACCGCTTGGACCTCAAGAAGGAAACTTTCTCAATCACGCTTCGCAAGCTCGTGAAATGATCGACATGATTGGTTCACCAAGCGTTCGGCTGCATCTGGATGTAAAGGCGATGAGCAGTGAGGGAATCCCCATCTCACAGGTGATTAAGCAGAACGCGGACATCATGATCCACTTTCATGCAAATGATCCGAACCGATTAGGGCCGGGTATGAAGAGTGCATCACAACCCGAGCTAGACATCGTCGATCAACAACCAGTGTTTCAGGCACTTCACGACATCGAATATCAAGGCTGGGTTTCAGTCGAAGTATTCGACTATTCGCCCGGCGTTGAAACGATACTACGCGAAAGCTGGAACAATATGCAGTCGTGTTGTCAAAAGCTCATTTAAGAAAGAGCTCTTTTGGCAAATGATCTAGGGAAGCCATTGTCTTGATTTCAATTCGGCAATCACACGGCTAGCAAGCGTTTCGGGCGATTCCGTTCCGCCTGACAGAACTACTTCGGCTTTTTCGGGTGCTTCGTAGGGATCGCTGATGCCGGTGAAGTTCGCGATTTTTCCTGCTCGAGCTTGTTTATAAAGTCCTTTCGGATCGCGTGACTCACAAATTTTTAAGGGCGTATCCACAAAAACTTCTACAAAAGTTTCGGGGCCATACTCTTTCTGAATTTGTTCACGAACTCGTTGACGATCACGTCGATAGGGGCTTACAAAGGCGGTCAAAACAATCATTCCAGCCCCGACCAAAAGCCCTGCCGCCGCTCCCACACGACGAATATTTTCTTCGCGATCCTCCGGACCAAACCCAAGTCCAAATCGCTTTGCGAAACTTTCGCTATGGTCATTCAACAAGATAGCAGGAGTTGCGCATAAGCCATGACGAACGTTATCTCCATCGAGAAGATACGCGCGAATGGATTCCTTCCAAAGCATCTGGTCGACGACATTGGCAACGGTGCTTTTCCCCGAACCACTGAGCCCAGTAAACCAGACAACACCTGATCTATGATGCTGGCGTGCAATTCGCTCGTCGAGAGTCACACTCGCTTGATGCCACACGATCTGAGGCGCATCGGGTTGCGGCTTAAGATTGTCAGGTATGTTGTCGGTCCAACTAGGGTTCATGATTTTTGAAATATACAAAGTCGTGGTTTGGATGCTTGTTAGGCGAGCGGCAGGCTGAAAATACCAGATTTAGTTTGGGACCACTCTCCCGAACTAGTAAACGGACGAGACAATCGTCCGGTCCTAAAGTAACTCGATACAAAAATAACTGTAGTCCCATCATTCAGCCAGCCGAAGGACTTCGCTATTTATAACCGGCAGTTTTGATAGCAAATCTCAACGATATCGATTTAGCAACGCATTACACTCGATTCTTTGAATAAATATCGAGCCAACGAGTTCAATTCTTAGCGCAAAGGTATTAATTATCCGATATCACGGCTAGCGTCGCGAGGTTTTCAACTGGAACAGATACAATTCGATGGAATTGCTAGCGGATGAATTCAATTGCCGCCTAATTCACCCAACTATTCTCTATTTTTTATCACGTTGACGCTGCTTGTAAGCAATAGCTCTTCAGGGCAGTCAGTCACCAATCAGTTAGATAATGAAGTAATCGAGACGAACCTAGATGACTCGCAATTAACGAAGCCCAAGAATAAGAAATCATCACCTAAACAACAGCCAGAGTCGCTTGCAAAAAGACTCGAGAATTTAGGAAGGTTGTACAAGGATGAAGAGAATCCAGTCATGCAGGAACTCTGGTTTCTCGGGCGATATCACGGTCAGTATTATGACGCAGCCGGTAATGTCGGCGAGAGCAACGACTGGGAAAATCGGCGTTTTCGAATCGGCTCACAAGCGACTCTCTTTGAGAAGCTAACATTGCATGCACAGATGGTTAGTGGTGCCAACATGGAGCCATTCTACAACGGGTTCACCGAACTCTGGACGCAGTGGGCG
>JANODQ010000700.1:0-12255 GCA_031412775.1 Pirellulaceae bacterium
GTGACATTCATATTCGCATAGAAACTCATCGCCCGGTGCGCAATGCAAACGAATCCCAATTTGATTCGTCATTGTCCCACTGGGCATGAAGAGTGCGTCTTCTTTTCCCAGCATCTCTGCGACCGTTTCTTCCAGCAGACGCGTCGATGGATCGATATCGATTATCGCGTCACCCACCTTTGCTTGACCCATCGCCGCCAGCATGCCTGCCGTTGGACGGGTAACCGTATCGCTTCGAAGGTCTATCACTAGTCTTTACCCACGTGCTTAACTTGTTCCCAGTACTCTTGAAACCCGTTTTCTTTAAGAAAGTTCGGGCTATTGTCCAAGTCATGGCACTCCTTACATTTGTCTTCTGCTACGTCCAATGGCAGTCGCATTTCTTCGCGAAGGCGAGCTAAAATCTCGGGAGAAACAACCGTATCACCCGACTCGGCTGCGACGTGAGCGGCTCCCGGACCATGGCAGTTTTCGCAACCGTTGGCGACAAGGTGCGGAGTTTTCTCCAGCGAAACATATCCGCTAACGTAAGGATAAAATCCTTGCGGATTCCACCCCGTGACGTGGCAGGATAAGCATTCCGGATCGAAATGACGTGCAACTTGTCCACGGCCAGGTGGATTGATGATCGAATCCGTCGCGTGAGCATGCGGTGTGTTTTTCCAGATCTCGAAGGCTGTTGTGTGGCATTCTCCACAGCTCTCGGAACCGACGAACTCGCGAGTTGAAGGATGGCTAAGTCGAGGTCCCAGCCCTTCTAGTCCCGTTTGCTGTAGCTCCGTTTGATATCGTCCAAAGAGTTCCATGATCCGAGGCGAATCCTCGAACTGCGAGCTCAATGCAACTCGCTGATAGCTGATTGGGTCTACCTTGCGGTCATACAGCCCGACAACTCCTGCGTACATTCCCTTCACGCCGACCTGCAGCATGACCGATTTTGTTCCTTCAATTGGCTCGGGTTTATAGTAGGGTTCGCCATATCCTCCGGCTGTCACTACAAGATCAAAAATGGGCACGGACTTGGCGAGTTCGGCAGATTCTTCGAGTGAAGCGTGTGCGATCAGGACGAGAAAATCGCATTTTGCATCCTGGAGCTTTTTTGCAGCGGTTTTCAAAGCAGTAGCAGCGGGCGTAACCGTGACATCGCCGCTGCGAAGCTCTTTGAGCTCTTTGGACATCTCGTCTCCTAGGACACCGGTGATCCCGATTTTCCTGCCGCCGACTTGGATGATTTTAATTGGATCAGGAGCACCAGGAGTCAGAATCTCAACATTAGCAGCAACAAAAGGACTCGATTGCTTTCCGTTTTGATCTGTCAAAGCGACGTAAAGATCTGTCGCGGACAGCTTTAGCTCTTCCGGCCCGAACATCACAGCCGCGTAATCCATCATTTTGAGACCCTCTGCGGTGCGAGCGAATTTTATTTCGCTTTGACGGCCAAAGCGTCGAACTTGATCGCCAGTATCAATCGGGAAGACATCCCAACCCCGCTCGCGCAGACTTGTCAAAAGCGTGTCACGTCGATTCAGCCCACCTTTCTGATTCTCAAGTCCGGTACAACCGCAAGGTTCAATGTATCCGTGCTGCCGACCCGTGAGCATCAGACAAGCCCAGGGCTTTTGCCACTCGGGCGCGATGACTTGATTTTTTTCGGCTTCGGTCGCGACGGTTATCGGATCTTCTGTCTTGGGGATTTTTTTACCAATTAAATCCACGTCCGAGTCGTTTAGAGTAAGCGGCTTGGCAGCTACTATCGCCGCAGCGGCTGACCGAGTTTGTTGTTTCAAACCACTATTGGGGATCGCTGCCGGAGTTTGCGGTGGCTTGCCGGTTGATGGCTTGCCGGACGATAGTTTGGGTTGTTCTCGATTGGGTGAAGGAGCCGCCGGTGCGGGACGATTGAAGATACGGCTGCCCGGCTTTGCAGGAGTAGCGGATCGTCCGTTGTTTTGGCGAAACCTTTCCTGTGCTTGGATGAGAGATGGCACAAAGACACCGACAACAATGACGATGCCAGTGACCCAAATCAAACGACTGGAAAAGTAAGGGGAAAAGCTTTTGTTTTGAGCCATGGATCTACTTTGACTGATTCCGTACAAACGAACTCTCACGAACAGTGCAACTGTAGAGAATCGTTTCGGTCGCGGCTATCCTCTGATCGCAGAAATTTCCTTACCTGTACGATTGTATTCGAGATTGGCTGCGAAATCGTTCTGCTCGTAAGCGTTAGCCAAATCACTCTCAAGGAAATCGGTGAGTGCATCAGGAGTAGTTTCTTGCAAAATTGATGGAGCCATATTAGCCAAAACGTTTCAGATTTAGGGGTTGATCGACTCTTCTTTTTCAACAATCAGCTTCATATACAGACTAATTTCACTAGCCTCTTCCAGATCGGTTTCGAAAAACAATTTGATGTAGTTATCCGAGCTTGTTCCGCCTCTGGCAATCTCGCGGCATCCTTTGGGTATTTGAATCCGAACGGGAAAGAGCGTTTGGGTAGGATTCCTCGTTGGCTCGCCAATGACGACATCAAATGTACCTTGGAGATTCTCGGGCGTAATTTTCTTTAGCTTCAGCCCGATCTGTTTGCTATCTTTATTCCGGGCTGCTACCCAAAAGAGTTTTTCGCCCCCTTTTTCACTGACAAAAATCCCGGCGTTGAACACATTGGCACGCTCGTTGTAGTCGGTGCCTGCAACGATTCGTAGATCCGAAACACATTTACCGGTGCAACGAACCGATAGCGGATACTTTTCGGCCTCACCTACGTCGAGACGAACTTGTCCATTTACGGGTCCTGCGGGTAGTCCGGGGGCAACTTCCACTTTGAAATCCGCCACGTGGCGAGCGTCTGCGTGCTCTGGCACTTCCCCAGGCTCCAGTCGGCGAACCTCGTTTGTGACTTTGATTCGTCTCTCATCCAAATCTGCCCAAAATCCATTCACCCAAAGCGGTGTTTCTTCGTAGCTATATAACTTAAAAGTTTTAGTCAAACCATCGCGGGCGGAGAACTCGCCGAAACTCAATTCTTCTGGTTCTAGAACGTAGCTCTGACCTATCTTCCCGTGAATACTTAGCTGGACTTCCAGTTGTCGCGGGTCGTTGGTCCCGATTGTTGCGGTCTGGGAAAACTGAGATAACATTCCTTCGGCAGTCCACTTCAACCCCACTTGAGTTTCTTCGCCTGGTGCCAAGACCGATTTCTCAAGCGAGCCGATCGTGCACTTGCAAGTGCTCCCTTTAACGGTCAGTTCCAGCGGTGCGAGCCCCACATTCTTGAATCGGAAGCTATGCGATCTTGAGGAGCCTCGTTTCATTGTTCCAAAATCAAGTGTCGTCCCGTCCGGCATTTCCACCTTGGCAATCGACAATTTAGAGATGATCCCGGAAGTAGCCGTGTTCTTGGGGATCTGGTTTTCCTTGTTCTGCCGTTCGACAGCTTCAGAAGCAACCGCAATTGAGTCCAGATCGATATCCTCGCCGATAACATGTGGGTTATTTGCGGCCTCGGAAGCAGCACGCCAATAACCAAAACCGCTTCCCAAAATGGCAGCCAAAAAGACAAATGCGATCGTTTTCATAGGTGCAATGATTTATGAATGGAAAATTCAACTGATCCGAAAATGGTTTGCCCCAGTGAAGGCAAGTCGCTATGCCTATTTCTTAACAACACGTCGAGCGTTTAGGCTTCTTTTTCGAATGTACGAATGGACAGGAAGCGACATCCCATGCCCATAGTCACGTCAAAAATACATTGTAACAGGAGCTTTGACTTCTGGAACTAATTCAGCCGACTTGGCAGACTGAGTTGGATACGAAGAAACTCGAAAACCGGTTCTGCTCGGACCCATCCGGGCCTGCTGCTGGAATCGATGTTGGCTGCTTCACGAGCTTTTTGCCACACCGCGGGGGCCAAGCGTGTGGATTTAGGTCCGACAGTTGGCGGCCAATAAAGACTCGCACCAAAAAGCTTACGATCCACGTGAGTGATCCTTTGCTGCAGATCCGCAGCTTGACTCCAAGCTTCTATGGCGAGTTTTTTGTCATCGGCGATCCATGCGACCAGGGCAACTTGTGTCAGAATTCCCAACTCAGAGGGGGCGAGTCGACTCGCTTCTTGGAAGTGCTTGAGCGAAGTTGCCAAGCCTTCCAGATCGTAAGCTGCAATCGCCAGCTCCCACTGACCCGATTGAAGCCACACTTGCCAATTCGCAAGGTCTTTCGCTCGGTAGTTTTGTGCCAAATCACGGGCGGTTCGTAGTGATTGATATTGGGATGATTCTTTGCCAACTAAATCATTTGTAATCGGGCGACGCGCGATAACTGCTAACGCTTCACGATAAGCCAAGTCTGCTACGAATCGAGACGGGAATGGATCCCACGGATCAGAGGCAACGAGATCGTCCAGTCGAGCCATCGTGATCGGAGTTGTTGAATCTTGTAACCCGATTTGAAGCGACTTTAAGTTTTGTGTTGGGAGCCAAGTGGAGTAATAAAAAACAAGCAAAAGTAACATGGGTGTTACAGCTCCCGTCGCTGCGAACCAACTTTGAAAGGTTGCTTTAGGTGCCGAATTAGGAATTGCGCGGTCTGAGGATCTGGCTGCGATGGCATCTGCCACAGGAAATTGCTCCGTGACAATCATCATTCCAGCAAACCATATTGCGACCAGAACAGCCAACGAGTTGCCTACCCCAGGAGTCATCCAACCACCGGAGGCCAGAAGATGAACAAGCAACGCAACAATTGCCGCTCCGATCCCTTGAACCTCAATTTCGCGAGCCACTGATTGAGGCGACTGCGACGAATCTATGTTGATCTTAATTCTATCTTTTTTGGGCAAGCGCGATGTCTCGATCGACTCCGTACGTTCTCGATAGAAAGTCCACACAATGTAAGCGATGACAACCGGGATCCCTAACCAGTAGGGTGTAGCAACTGGCGTTGGTCCTAACGCTCCCACCGAAACCCAAACAAAGATCAATCCAACAACGCCACCACTGTAAACAGAAATTGAAGCGGCCTCGAAGGAACTTTTTCGTAGCTCGAAGCCCTCCGTAGAAGTCGTATCTGCGGTTTGTCGCTTCCAGCTAAGAGCTAAACCAAAGAGGATCGCCGCACATAATCCAGCAAGCGCTGGCAAGCCGGCGGTTCCAAGTGTTTCAAAAAGAAAATGATGTGGGTCGGCAACTGTTTCCGAGGATTCCAATGATTTGAACGTTGCGAAATACGCTTGAAAGTTCCCGGGGCCGACTCCCAACCACAAGTGTTCTCTTGCCATCCTCAACGTCGTTTGCCAATACTCCAATCGATAAGCGAGCGACTGCGGTGCTTCGAGAACCAACTTGCGATCCGATAGATAGATTACCAAAACAATCGCAACGATCATGAACACAAAAATTGCCGAGTAAGGGTTCACAAGCCGCTTCAATTTTTTGGAAACGCGAGGATGGTTCACAACATAGACAAAACATCCGACCAGCAGCGCGATCCATGCGGTGCGGCTTTGCGTCATCACCAGCGCCCACAGCATCAATGCTCCAACAATCATGGCGGCAACACTTATACGATTGGGCAATAAGTTGAAATCGAGATCGCTGGACGGAGGCGGACGATCAACGATACGATGAAAGCCTTGTGCAAACAAAACAACCAACCACGGCAGCAAGAAACCAGCCAGCGAGTTCGTCAGCGCGAAAGGTCCCGTGGGCGAACTATCTCGCAAGCGGCCTTCAAACAACATGTAGGTCGATGATCCTGGCGCGGCCTCGATCCCGGCTTCAGCAAGTACCGCTTGAGGATCACTTCGAAATCGCTCACGATCAGCAGGCAACGAGACAAAGACTTGATAGCATCCGTGCAGACTTACAAGGAAACAAAGCGCGATCATCCACTTGGTAAAGGGCTCGGCGGTCCCACCGATTTGCACCAAGCGAAAGGTTAAAAAAAACGCAGCGAACCAAGCTACCCATTGCCACCATCCGTTAATCGCAAATCGAAAATTGCCGACTCCGTAGACGTTCCACGCCGCCAAGAAAACCCAGATGATGGTGAAGACAACTGCGACGATGAACCAGTAGCCCAATGTGTTGCTCGCCGTCACGTTCTCGCGTTGCGAAGAGCTACCTGCGAGAGAAAACTGGCTCGAACTTCCAAGGCGTCTCCCCGATAGATTCATCGTTTGCAAGGAACCGCTTAACAGCAACGCCAAGACAAAAATAGCCCACACGACTAGCCAAAGTAAAGTCTGAGGTAATGTCTCGCCAGCGGCGACTTGGCCTGTATCGCTGGGCACCATTTGACCGACGCTCAGCAGCCCGGCTGTTGCAGCAAATACAACCAGCAAAAGTCTTTGTGGAAGATTGTTCACCCGGTTGGCCTGCTCTCAAGAATTGCGATAAGGCTAAGGACCGCAGCAACCATCAGCACGACAACCCCAGCACCGACAATGTCCGTGCGATTCAAAAGCAATGCTCCCAACCCGCAAGTCAACGTTGCTAAATAGATCGTCAACACGGCACTCTTCTTCGATAACCCGAGATCAACTAATCGGTGTGAAAAATGTCGCTTATCACCCTCGAATGGACTTCTGCCTTCACGTAGGCGAATCCATATTACGCTGCACATATCGTAAAGCGGGATCGCTAACACACAAAGCGGAGCCAAAATTGCGTGTGGTGTCTGGCCTTGATAACCGGTATAGGTCGTCAACAAAGTCGCAATTGCTATCCAGTATCCGACGAGATAGCTTCCAGCGTCACCCATAAAGATGGAAGCAGGAGGCCAATTGTGTTTCAGGAATCCAAGAAGCGATCCAACTAACACGAGAAGCATTGCTGCAACAAAAAGCTGCGGCTGGCGAGTCACTGGATCGGGCTGAAGGATCAACATCAATGCAAGAATCGACGCAGCAATCGCAGCGACTCCACCGCTTAGTCCATCCATGTTATCGAGCATGTTAAACGAATTGATCAGCGCCACAATCCAAAGGACACTCATCAGCCCCGTTAACCACGGTAAGTCGATGAATGCAGTTAACTGCAGCCCTTGCCAATAAACGATTCCTGCAGCGACTAGAATTTCTACAAATAGACGAACCTGCCAACGTAGCCCCGATCGATCGTCCGCTAATCCTAGTAGCATCAAGATAGTTGCTCCTAGCATCAGAACCCAAACCTCCGAGAACTTCTCACGAAGCCCCGGAAGATGCACTGTCAGCGGACTCAAAGAATCTATCGAGTTCCAAACGGAATCATCGATGAATATTGCCGCAGTTCCTAGACCAAATGTACCGACAAGTCCTGCCCAAATTCCCAAACCACCCCCAAGCGGAATAGGAGTGACGTGGATCTTTCGATGTCCTGGTTTGTCCATCAGTCCAAGCGGCCGCGCAGCGCGCCGAACAACCGCTACCGAAATATAGCTAATCAGAAAGGCAGGTACGAGCGTCGCTGATAATACGAAAAACCAAACCATCGATAACGCTTCGCTTCCCAGCTTGCCACACGAGCTCTCGACAAAACTTTAGCCGAGCCATTTCCATATCGTGACAAAACACCGTTAAGTCCGCAAGAATACGCATCAAGATCGCTGAATTCGTAAGAATTCAAATGTCGGTGTAAATAGTAACAAAACCTGCGGTCTTCAGATGTCTTACGACGTCTGCTACGAGTCGAAACCCTGACACTTAACTGGATAAGGCATTCTGCATCATCCAGGAAGCTGGGGGTTGTGAATCAGGTTTGCGAGCTCAATCTAAGGGGTGATCGGACTAACGATCACTGGAGGTTGGTTAGTGCTGGTCGTTGAATTGTTGCCTGAAGTTGCCAGTGCGGCAATAATGCCGGCAACTGCAAGTGCACCACCACCGCCGAAACCTCCACCACCGATTCCACTCCCCCCGCCACCACCAAATCCGCCACCACCGCCGCCGAATCCGCCTCCGCCAGGGAATCCACCCGTTGGACCAGCCGCCATATTAGTAGGTATTGGTTCAACGCCGTAAGCATTCGTAATTTCATCGCGAACTCTTACCATGAGCTTCGGTGGAATCAAGAACACGTAGAGTTTTGACGAGGCCGCAGGGGGCTGTAATGAAACCGGCAGATCCTGACGATCTTTAGGCATCGCGAGGGCGGCCGACGCAGGGAGCACTTCGAATTCAAACGCCGAGTATCCAGCAGGACCTGAAGCAATCACGCCATAAGCACCGACGGCCAAGTTTGGTAGTCCGAAACTTCCATCCTCCACGCTTGCCGTTGCTCTTGCGACTGTTTGTCGATCTCTAAAAATCGTAATATTCGCATATCGTTGGGAACGATCCAAATCGCGATCAGCAACGACGACACGGCCATCGAGTGTTCCGTCTGCTCTTAAATGGACACGATAAGCCGACACGCTTGAGGGCATGAATTCGCCAACTCCCATCACTGCGCCTACGCCCGAAGTCGGTGAACTGCTGCTCGCAAGGGAAGTAAGAATCGCATCTCGATCAGCTGGCATCGGAGCCAAGCGAACGTCGCTAGCAACAAGGTTCTTTTCTAGAGCTTTCTCAGGTGAGACTGATAGGATGGGAATCGCAGCGTGGAAATTCTCGTCGTTTATCAGTAAGGCGTGCAGAGCGTCTACCCTAACGTTCGTAAACTGGGCGATTCCGGATGAATTAGTTGTTGCGACCTGTTTAACGCCGTCCTCATCGAGTAGCGAAACCAAAAGGTTGGATCGAACAGATCTCTGTCCCTGAGCACCGAGCGTCTCCAATATTACTTTTAGTTTTCCATCTTCCACCCGAGCAATAAAATCCTCTGGCAGATCAACGTCTTCTCCCTGAAGCACTGCATTCAACGAGAAGTTCACTAAATGCCTTTGGTCATTGTCGTCTGCTAGTAGGCCACGATCCAAAAATACGACCATCGAGCAAACGATGCTAAAGCAAAAAGCAATACTCACCGATCGAACCACAGACTCAAAGATGTTTCTCATAATAAAATTTCTCATGTTGTTTTAGCGTCCTTGATTCGACATTATTGTCGATTGATCGCTCGCAAAAAGGCATTACGGTCGACGTGTGTGGTGGGAAGAATAACACCATCTTTAAGATTACTTTGCGCCGTTCGCCGTAAAAAGGAAAAATCTCTGCGATTGATGACTTTGGTGACTTATTTTGAAAAAAAGTCCCTCTTGGTTAGTATCAATGACTAAGAAAAATTGTGGAACACCGAAAAAACCGGAAATAACCAGTTAGTTAATTGGGTGCACGTTCACGAATAGACTTCCAATTTGCTTTGAAATTTGAGTAGTCTCCGACCCCAAAAAGGTCTACGGAAAGGGTCGAAAGTCGCCGCTTCGCATCGGTTAAGAAATCGTCGCTCAAATCTGCCATGACAAGGTCGCCAGGGCTCACAAATACAAAGCCCTTTCCGCACCCGGAAAAGGTCATGCCCGATCCTGAAAGCTTTAGCCGGCGAGCCATGGTAGTTGTTTCTTTTGCATCTCGATCGTCGGATTTCGCATCAGAAAAGACACTCGCCATCTCGGCATTGATGCCTGCAATAACGCCGACGGTGCAGTCCCGAAGCAAGACTTGATTGAGAACAGCCGCCCCGCTCTCGATCCACAAACCACTGGTCGTATTGGAAATCAGGGCGCCCGAGATCGTAAGCGTGGATTCCTGGCCAGTGAGATGGAGCCCGTTAAGATCACCGCCGACCAATTCGATATCCTCTAAAGTTACGTCACTTGATTGCGCTTGAAAATTATGTTCCGTACTATCTCGGATTGCAGTGCCTTGAACGAAGATGGTGGAGTGATCTACGGCAACGCCCGACTCAAAGCCACTGATCAAGCTGCCCGAGAGTTTTACGTTAGAGTTCTTTTCGACAGCGATTCCCTTTCTCAGGTTGGTACGATTCCCCGTGATCTGAGCTCCGTCGATCGTCACCGTCGAATCGCGAATCCAAATTGAATCATCGCAATTTTTCATTGCGAGCGGGCGTTCTTTGACCCCTCTCATCAAAACATCTTTGCATCCGGTGAGCGATACGGCTAGTTTAATCTCGCTAAAACTACATTGGTCGATCGTTAACTGGCCCGTCATTTGGTCCCGCCATTCGATTCCAGCCAAGCAAGGGCCTTTGAACCGACAGTTACTAATGGCTCCAGATGCACCCTCTGCTTGAATGCAAACCTTCTTCATCGAATCAGGACTATCAGGATGAAGTATAAAATTACAGCCATCGACATTCATCGACGATCCGATTTCGCCGCGAATGGTCGCATGTTCCGAAGATTGAAAATCGCTTGTCGTTGCAGTTAATCGAGCATTACTTCGAAGCTTTACACAATCGAACGAGTTGGAAACAACGAAGCACTTAGCTAACCGAAGTTGTCCCGAATCGACATCGATCGTATTTGCTTGTTTGTCGCCAGAACTATTGGTCTTCAGCTTTAAGTTTTCTAAATCAACAGTTGCGTTGTTTCGAACAACTAAGCATGACTGGCCTTCGGTTTGCAAAATCACGTTGTTCCGATCACCTTGTCCAACTAACTTTATATCCTTATCGACCACGAGAGACTCTCGATACGTTCCTTCGAGAACAATAATCGTGTCGCCAGCTTCCGAATCCGCGATCGCAGCATTAAGGCTTTCGTGAGTTCCGTCGCTCGCGCGCACTGAAACTCGAAATGGCTTCTGGATCACCGGGGCCATCGGCGGTGATTCGGGGGTTGGTTCCTTAGGGACCGTTTTGTGCGGAAGACTCGCCTTGGGATCCAAGGAATTCGCGGCCAAGGCACTCGGGCTCTCTGGGCTAACGGAATTGATGGGCGTTAAACTTCCGTTTTCGATTGGAACCGGTATTATGGATGGTTCAGAATTAGTGTTTGTTTTGGGTACTGACGTTAACGAGGTCACTTCTGGAATTGGCTTCGACTGCTCTTTTGTCACCACGAAGTACATTAATCCTAATGCACTCACCGTACATGCTACGGCAACTAACGGGCCGACTAAATTCCAGATCCGAAAGATTCGACTTGGCGTCGATCTTCCAGAATCCCTTTGAGACTGGGTTCCGCTCGTGAACCGTCGATTTTGGGATAAATGATCGGAAGAATAAGCTTGTGACCCAAATCGTCTGCTTTGAGAACTGCGATGAAGATCGGGCATAAGCTTGAGAACGCTTTGCTGAGGTAATGCGTCGATTGCGTCATCAATCGCTTCAATCAATTCGCGAACGCTACCAAACCGGTCGCTGGTTTTTTTCGCGCAGCATTTACGGAAAATTGCGTCAAAAGCGGCGGGAATATTCGGTTGACGCTGATGGATCGGTCGCGGGTCCTTCTCGAGAATCTGCTCTTTGAGATCACGCATCGATTCAGCGTAGAACGGAGACTTTCCAACTAACGCCTCATAAAAAATAACGCCAATCGCCCAGATATCTGATCGGCCATCGAGCCATTGCGTGCGACCCAAAAACTGCTCCGGGGACATGTAAAGAGGTGTTCCAGCAACCTCTGTGCGGCCGCTTAAATCTTCCTCATCCGAGACTGCCAAGCCAAAGTCGGCAACAAATGGTCGCCCGGACAGGTCGATCAATAAATTCTCAGGCTTTAAATCACGATGGATCAACCCGATACCGTGAGCCGATTCCAACGCCTCGCAAACCGGTCGCAAAATCCCGATTAATTCGCCGAGCGACAAAGCGCCACCACGTTCCTTCAATAGGGCTCGAAGGGTTTGTCCTTCGATCAATTTTTGAACGACAAAGGGCTGTCCATTCTCTGTGACTCCGACATGATAAGTCTGGACAATTCCTGGATGTTCAAGCTTGACGGCCTTGCGAGCTTCATCGATGTACTGCTTTTGTAGATGCTTATCATTCAGAATTGGCACCTTGATCGCCACGTCGCGATCAAGCATTTCATCGTAGGCTCGGTAGACAACGCCAAAAGCGCCTCGTCCTAACTCACCACGAATCGTAAATCCCGGTATCCGGATTTTTGCTTCGCTGATCGTGCTAAATAAATCTTGACTTGGTTGCGGTTTCCCCAGCGAGACCGCCTCTGTGCCTGAAGGATTGCCAGCTTGTGGAACCGACGACCGCCCGCTCGCGGCTTCGTCGGAGTCGAATAGGGCAGTCGCTAGCGGATCGCTAGAAGCTAGAGAAGTAGGACTTTGTTTCTTACCCGGACGGCTAGGTGTGACGTTCTCGGGCGTTTCTGCTTCAGAAATAGACGATTCAACGCTATTGGTAGTGT
>JANODQ010000701.1:0-5579 GCA_031412775.1 Pirellulaceae bacterium
CCGGAGCGGACGGTGCTTCTGGGACTTTGAAGAGTGTTCGTATTCAAAGTTCGCTCTCGGGACCACTGCTTGGCTCGCTCAATGGAGGTAAAGGCATTGGACAACCTGGAAGCATCTCGATTACCAAACGCAGTGGTGGACCAGCGACTCAAGTAAACCTCTCGGGTGCAACGAGTCTGCGTGAGGTTATCGACCGAATCAATGGAGCCAACGCGGGCGTAACAGCATCGCTGAATCGCGCAAGAACTGGAATTCTTATTCAGGATACTACCGGAGCAACAACCAGTAATTTGATCATCGCCGACGGAGACGCGAGCAACACCGCTACTGGATTGAAGATCTCCACCAACGCTGCCAGCAATTCTGTCGACAGCGGCGCATTAGGCCTACAGTTTGTCGCTGAGCGAACGGCTCTCGCAGGTTTGAATCAAGGGCGAGGAGTTCGGCAAGGGGCTTTTACGATCACAAATTCAAATGGAGTTCAAGCGAAAGTAAACCTTTCGTCGGCTAATGCGAAGACAGTTGGTGATGCCATTAGCGCGATCAACGCAGCTACGGGTAGCGGTGTTACGGCGAGATTAAATGACGATGGAGACGGCATTGTGTTGATCGATAACGCGGGAGGAACGGGAACGTTGACTGTTGCGGACACAGGCACTGGGAACGCAGCGTTAGATCTTGGAATTCGAAAATCCGCTTCGACTGTGACTACTGGTGGTGGACCTCAGCAACAAATCAACGGAAGCCAGAATTTCAAACTTACCCTAACCGGTAGTGAGACTCTCACGCAGTTTGTCGAAAAAGTAAACGGTGCGAATGGCCCGCTGACTGCTTCACTGCTTACAACCGCAAACTCGACGGTACGGGTACTTTTTTCATCTCGAAGCAGTGGAGAAATAGGGCGATTTCAAGCCGATGGTGACGCGGTTGGTGTAAGCGTGACTTCAACCGCTTCTGCGCGAGATGCTGTAATCACTGTTGGTGGCAGCGCAGAGGGAACCGGTAACCTTCTTAAGTCATCAAGCGACACATTTGCGAATGCATTCAATGGACTGACACTGCGGGCAACAGGTGTAAGCCCAGACCCGGTTCAGATAACCGTATCAAACGATAACAACTCGTTGGAGCGAAACGTTCAGTTATTCGTAGATCAGATAAACAAGGTCTATGACAAGATCAAAAAGGAAAGCTCCTTCAATGCTGAAACAGGTGCGACGGGAGTACTCTTTGGCTCCGGTGAAGTGTTACGAGTTCAACAAGGATTAGTAAGCTTACTCAATGATCGAACCTTCGGATTAGGCAGTACGCAAACACTTGAGCAGCTCGGTATCAGCCCTGACCAAGAAGGCAAGCTCCAGTTTGATAAGTCAAAATTCAATGCGCGATTAGCGAAAGATCCTGATGGAGTAAAAGCGTTTTTATCTGATAAAACGAAAGGCTTTGGGGTTCGAGCAAAAGCAAGTCTGGATAGACTCGTTGGAATCCGATCTGGAACGCTCGTCGTAAAAACACAGACAATTCAGGTTCAAATAAACGCAAGTCAAAAGCGAGTTGAAACGATGAATTTCAGGCTCGACAACGA
Source organism: Pirellulaceae bacterium (assembly GCA_031412775.1). Lineage (GTDB taxonomy): Bacteria > Planctomycetota > Planctomycetia > Pirellulales > Pirellulaceae > JAIYDQ01. Next base: position 1,583 of record JANODQ010000701.1, read on the forward strand.
GAGGAATCGCTTGTTAAAGCAGTTTTACGGTATGGAAGAAGCAATCGGTAAAATCCAGAACAATCAAGCTGCCGTTAACAGCATCAAATTCATAAGTGCACAAGCTTCAAGTTAAAGGCCGTCTGAGCTTAGGTGGCATAGATTTAAGTGGCATAGGCTTCCAGCCTGTGATTAGATTTACAACACAGGATGGAAGCCTATGCCACTTTGGTAAACTGAAATTCGACGCTTTCCTTGCCAAGTCTGTCAGACGCTAGTTTGCAGCCGCAGGTCTTCTTGCTGGTTGCGGATAAAGGCAACAATCCATCGGACAGACATCATGATTGGGGCCGAAATTCCCAATCGCCGGCCGCTCCGCTCCAGGCGTCATTCTTTCGACGATCAGCTCGCGAATCATTGAGATAAACGTCTCGTGTATCCCGATCGTCGGAACGCGATAAAACGCAATCGATTTTTCCTTGCATAAATCCGCAGCCTCCGAGTCCAAATCGTACATGACTTCCATGTGATCCGATACGAAACCAATGGGCTGCAGAACGACTGATTGGATGGCTTGCTCACTATGGAGTGTTTCGATTCGATCGCAAACGTCAGGTTCTAGCCAGGGTTGCTGAGGGGGACCGGATCTGCTTTGAAAAACCAGTTCCCATCGCTCGTGATTGGCTGCTTCAGCGACTAACCGCGAAGCCTCACGAAGTTGTATCTCGTACTTCGAGTTCTCCGCCATGCTCATCGGGATACTGTGAGCACAAAACAGTACAGGAGTAGAGTCGCGTAGTTCCGCTGGGATCTTTGCGAGAATTCCTTTGAGTAGCTCGGCCTGGGGATAAATAAACCCAGGATGGTTTTAGGCCATCCGCACCTTATCAACGACCCCCGCGTTCTCGCCTACCTTTTCACGAGCAACAGCGATGTTCTCACGGTATTGTCGGCAGCCGCTGTAACAACTGAACATCGAGGTGAAAAATGCGAGCGAGCGCTTCTTTCCATCGTTTGACATTTGTCGCAATGTGTCTTCCAACATCGGATTCCAGTTCCGATTACCCCAGTAAATTGGCAGATCAATCGAATGCTTGGAAAGCTCTTTTTCGAGTGCTTCGATGAGGATTCGGCAATGACCATTGATCGGGCTAATTCCGTCGAAGTGCTGATAATGTTCCGCTACTTCTAGCATCCGCTCGCGGGGCACATTTTTCCCGCGAAGCACGTTCTCGAGAAAAGGCATGACATCGTCAGGGCCTTCGGGGCCACCAAAGGAGACTAAAAGGATCGAATCGTAAGGGATTTCTTTGGTAGGAGACGATGGATTGATGACTTCTTCGGTTGTATGGGACATGAGATTTGTAATGATTCAGGAAGGTTGAAGCTCTTAAAAAACTGGAGTCGTGATGTCGTTCGGCGGTTTCTACTCAATTTAACTGCCGGCTGTATTAAAACAGGCGGCAGACTTTTGTGTAGTGCTGTGGATCATGAGATTTCCACAAAACGTTTCACCAACTCGCGGGAGACGAGGCTCGCGTTGTTCGGCGGCAACGGATGCTCTATACTTTCAGAGTTAAAAAGGCCTTTAAATCATGGCTTTGAACCGATTGTCATGAAATGCACGGTTACAAGTCCAGAACAATAATCCTTTCCGCCCTTCACGAGTACGTTCAATCATGGATCGTCGTTATTTTTTCGATCAAACCTTCCGAGCAAGTGCGGTGGCCAGTGTGGTGGCCAGTGTTGCTGCGGCAAGCGTCCTAAACACTTATGAGGAGACGCTGGCGAATTTATCTCAAGGACCCGTTAAGCGTGTCGGGCTCATTGGATGTGGCTGGTACGGCAAATGTGACCTGTTTCGGTTAATCCAAGTAGCTCCAATTGAAGTCGTTTCGTTGTGTGATGTCGACTCGGAGATGCTGGAGGATGCAGCCAACAAAGTCGCTGAGCGACAGGCCTCAAAGAAGAAGCCTCAAACATTTAGCGACTATCGCAAAATGCTATCCCAAAAGAATCTCGATATCGTGCTGATAGCAACTCCAGATCACTGGCACGCCCTTCCGATGATCGAAGCCGTTCGCACAGGTGCTGATGTCTACGTGCAAAAGCCAACCAGTGTCGATGTTGTAGAAGGCCAAGCGATGTTGGCCGCAGCAAGGAAGTACAATCGTGTAGTGCAAGTGGGAACGCAACGACGTAGCACTCCTCATCTGATCGATGCGAAAAAAGAAATTGTCGATACGGGTAAGCTTGGAAAAGTGGCTTATGCAGAAGTCTTTTGCTACTACCATATGAGAACCCGAGAAAACCCGCCTGATTCAGCACCACCGGCGACATTAGATTATGAAGCATGGACCGGACCGGCTCCCATGCGGCCCTATAACAAATTGGTGCACCCGAGAAAGTGGCGGTCTTTTACCGAATACGGAAACGGTATCGTTGGTGATATGTGCATTCACATGCTCGACATGGTCCGTTGGATGCTTGATCTAGGCTGGCCAACGAACGTCAATAGTACGGGCGGAATCCTGATGGATCCCAATTCGAAGGCCAATATTCCAGATACCCAAACAGCCACGTTTGATTTTCCTGGTGTGAATGTGGTTTGGCAACATCGCACTTGGGGTGAAGCACCCGACCCAAAATACCCGTGGGGCGCGACCCTCTACGGCGACAAAGGAACACTCAAACTGAGCGTCAATAGCTTTGACTTTCAACCTCTTCCCAAAGGCGAAGCGATTCATCGAGACTGCAAATTGGCGTTGGAAGAGTATCCTGAAGATAAGACCGAGAAAGATCTCGAAAAGCACGTCGCTCCAGCCATCCGCGTTCATATGCTCGACTTCCTGAAAGCGATTGCGGACCGAAGCCGTCCTGTAGCAGATATCGAACAAGGTTACATCTCAACAACCGCATGCATCCTTGCGAATCTTTCGCTCCAGTTAGGACGATCGCTCGAATGGGACTCGGTTACGCAGAGTGTGCTCAATGATCCTGAGGCGAATGCTTTGTTGCGACGACCTTATCGAGCACCTTGGCAACATCCTGAAGTTACAGATGTTTGAGTTCCTAGCTGCATTTCGAATAGACTATTCGCGCAAGCATGTCGCAATCCAGGGACTCGACGATTCGATATACTACAAGCAAGTCCAATTAGGTGAATTATTTACCTTCCCTCGTTTCGTAAAGTGGCAACATGCTCAACGTTTCTAAAATACTCTCGCGGTGCATTCTCGCTTTCGCACTGAGTGCGATTTCTATGTCTGGTTGCAACGATCGGAAACAAGCCGCTTTGGATTCTGTGACTGATAATTCTTCGTCCCCAAGTCGTGACAAAGTGGTGTTACTTCTTAATTGGTATCCGGAGGCAGAGCACGGTGGTTTTTATGCTGCAAAAGTTCATGGGTTGTATGAGGCCCAAAACTTAGACGTTGAAATTCGCGCTGGCGGGAAAACGACCGTTGTTCCCCAAGAACTAACGCTCGGTAGGATTCAATTTGGCGTGGCTAATGCGGACGACGTGGTGCTCGCCAGAGAGCAGTCCGCACCCTTAGTCGCTCTAATGGCGCCACTTCAAATCGGACCACGTTGCATCATGGTCCGCGAAGACTCGGGAATCTCGTCGTTTGAAGAACTTGAAAACATTACGCTTCAAATTGATCCAAGCCGACCTTATGTTCCATTTATGAAAAGCAAAGGGCTGATTGGTAAGGATGTAAAGACTGTCCCCTACTTCGGATCTGTCGCTCAGCTCATCGCAGACAAGCGAACGGCGCAGCAAGCGTATAGTTTCAGCGAACCGCTGATGGCCGAGCAAGCAGGAATCAAAGTAAAAACGTTGATGATGTCCGACATCGGGTACAACCCATATGCCAGTTTGCTGATAGCGTCTGAAGAATATATTGCGAAGAACGAAGACATTACGAAAAGAATGGTTTCAGCTTCAATTCAAGGTTGGCAGAAATACCTGGAGACCCCAGCGGAGACAAATAAATTCATTCTTTCTCAGAATCAA
>JANODQ010000702.1:0-8470 GCA_031412775.1 Pirellulaceae bacterium
ACACGTCTGGCCCCTTGTATCGATCCTCAATGTTCGCAAAAGGAAACCCAAGCGTTGTCTTCTCACCCGCTGGAGCTACCGAAAACCCAGGAGCATGAAGTGACCAACCGGTCGCTTTGTCATTGTTGAGTCGTCCCTCGACCGTCGCGATCCCCGTCGCTTGATTCAAAATCGGTACGCCGACCAAACGGAACGCTGAAACGTCCCACTTGCCCTTCTCTGCCGGAACAAACTCGACTCGGAGCGGTGACTTTCCGGTAACGCGCCACAGCTTGCCAGTCCGCTCAACCTTGCCACCGCCGGAGGATCGTACCTTCATTTCAAGCGTGGTTTGCGGCGAGAAGAGTTCGGCCGTGTTTACAAGCTTCAGCGTAGCGCTGGCTGGCCTTTCTGTTTCGGTGAGGCTTCGTAAAAGTGATTGACTATCGAGTTCTTGACCGGCAGCTTTTCGCTGGAATCCGGACCAAGTCAGAATCACGAAAAGGCTTAACGAGGTAAGGAAGGCTTTCATTCGGAGATCATTTCTTCGGGTGATTTCTATGCAACGAGAAAAAAGGACTTAACGTATCTTAATCGATGAATTGAATGATGACTCAGGAGGATGAAGCGAAATTCGTCAGATGCCTTGTATAATATGCCTCAAACGAAGTGCCACGAGTTGGTAGCCAAGCTCGAGGCAAATCGAATATAACGAGTGCTCGATCACTAAGCTGAGTTGCGCCGAGTTCGTGTAAAGGCTTAAGCAATCAGAGGGGCACGCTAGTTCTCTGTTCGAACCATTTGTGCTAATTCCGTAGTTGGTGTCTCGCATTGAGTTTGCGAATGAAACGAGTCCGACAAAAGTCTACAAACTCGTTTCAAGATGAAAGAACGACCGAACGGGTCTCGAACTTATCTAAGGTTTGGTTGTGTAAAGCTAAAGCAAGAATCGCAAAAGCGAGTATTGTTACGAAGAAGGTTGCGCTCGGGGAGCGTCTCGATCGCGGACGTCGGTAGTTTGCGGAAGCATGATCGGGCGTTACGAACCTAGTTTCTTTGTAGGTTTTTTGGGCTCGCGAGGTGTTTGCATTTTCGCCAACTCTTCAGGCTCGATCTCGCAGTTCGCGCCCTTCGGAGGTACTTCTAAACCAGCCGACCAAAGCACACCGTTTACGACGAGTTGACGCATGCCGGGAAGGGACCACGCAGAATGGGCATCGAGTCCTGTGTATAAGAATGAACGCCCACCGTTTGGACGTTCATAAGCCCAACCGACGATGTCGGTATTCAGGCCTGCTCGGCTACCCGCATATTCTTTCCCAGACCAAACAAGCGGCGTGATCCCTTTCATGCCATCGACAAACTGAATTCGGTTGAGCCAACCATCATTAACTTGCCAAGGAGTTGCACCATAAGCAATGGGATGATCGGGGAAATCAACATGACTGCTCGGCCAGTGTCCGCGGCCGGAAAGTCCACTTTCGTAGACACCACCGATCCAAGTACGGCCTTGATTTGCGAACTTCGCGGGGAAATCGACAGCTTGATGAATCATCACGATTCCTACACCATCTTCAACGAGCGATTGCATTTTTGCGACACGTTCTGGCGTAGAGAGAAAAGCCTGTTTTCCGCCTCCGTCGGTATAAAACACAATCGCATTTGCATGATCAAAAACGTGTTCGTCACTTGGCCAACCATCTGTTACTTGGACAACGTGCAGGTCGGGAGTTTGTTTGAGAAATACTTCCAGGCATTTGCAACCGGCAAGATAGTCATGGTGACCGATGGCATCGATCTCGGCTGTCTCGCCGGCAACGAGAACTATTTTCCTGCTTGATTGTGGTTTGACTGTTTCGCAATAGGTATTTTGTGTGACAAACAAAGAGGCGACTAACGTTGCAAACAAGAAAAAGCGAATCATAGAAAATCTCTAAAAGTTGAAACCTAGATCGAAGACTTGAATGTCATCTCCATCGTAGCGTAGCAGATTTCTATACCAGCAGCCACAATTCAGGTCGATCGAAACTTTTTGTGGCGGAGAAAGCTCATATCGGAAAGTTTGACATCGGGGGATAGAGCACAGTAGACTATACCCGAATCTCCCGCACTCTTTCTCCCGCCTGACCATTCGTAATGCACATTCGATTAGCAGTACTCGTAGTTGCATTTTCAATTACGGCTTTTATGTTAACAAAGCCGCATTGTGTATTTGCACAAAGTGGTTTGGCGTCTGACGATCAAGAGAAGATTGCTTTTTTCGAATCTAAGATTCGGCCAGCCCTGATTGAGCATTGCATGGAGTGCCATTCGGCGGAGACAGAAGCTAGTGGTGGACTGTTGCTTGATTCAAAAGTTGATTGGTTAAAAGGCGGAGATTCTGGATCAGCCATTAACCCCGGTGATGCTGAGAATAGTCGGCTCTTCATCGCGATAACTTATAGTAACCCTCAATTGCAAATGCCGCCGGACGGAGAGTTGCCTTCGGAGATAGTCGACGCCTTTCGTCATTGGATTGAGACCGGTGCGATTGATCCTCGCCAACCGTCGTCGTCTGTTGCAAAACCACAAGTTGGTATGCTTGTCGAAAAAGCGAAAGACCATTGGTCCTATAACTCGCTACTAACCCCCAAGCTTCCTGACGATTGGGAAGGAACATCAAAATCTCCTGTTGACTACTTTGTGGAACAACAACTTGAACAGGTACGTCTCAAAGCAAGTGGCGTGGCCGCTCCGAATGCGCTCGTGCGGCGGCTCTATTTTGATTTGACCGGTTTGCCACCCTCTGCTGACAGCGATCCCATCGTCGAATTTATAAAGCAAGGCAATGAAAACGCTTATAAGGAACTTGTAGATCAATTGATTGACTCGCCGCATTTCGGAGAGCGCTTTGCTCGAAACTGGATGGATGTAGTACGTTATGCCGAGTCGATAACGCTCCGAGGTTTTGTTCTTCCTGAAGCTTGGCGATATCGCGACTATCTCATTGAAGCATTTGCGCAAGACCGACCTTTTGACCAAATGCTTCGCGAGCAAATAGCTGGTGATTTGATGCATTCAGACGACTTGCACGAGCGTCAGCAACAACTCACAGCAACAGCGTTTCTAGCTGTTGGAAACACAAACCTTGAGGAGCAGGACAAAGCTCAGCTTGAAATGGACTACGTCGATGAGCAACTTGAGGTGATTGGTCGTGCGTTCATGGGGCAGACAATCGGATGTGCTCGATGTCATGATCATAAGTTTGATCCAATACCGACGCGGGATTACTACGCGCTGGCTGGCATTCTTCACGCTTCGGTCGCGCTTGAACATGCGAACCTTTCCAAGTGGATTGAAAAACCGCTCCCTTTGCCCGAAGTCGAGGAATTAAGCTATGCAGCTCTTGAGATTCAGTTAGTAGAAATTGATGATCAAATAAGTAAACTCAATAAAATTACCGATCGCAAGATTATTGAAGATGTACGCGGTATCCCCGTGGAAGAGTTGGAGGGTGTGGTTGTTGACAGCCGCAAGGCCAAGCTGGTTGGAGCTTGGAAAGAATCGACGCATGTGGGCCGGTTCGTTGAGGATGGTTATATCCACGATGATAATTCAGACAAAGGGAAAAAGACCGCGACCTTCGAACCGAGTGAGCTTGCACCGGGACAATACCGAGTTCGTATGGCGTACTCCGCTAGCGAGAACCGCGCGTCGAACACGATGGTTCTTGTCTCTAGCGCCGATGGCGAAACGCTTGTTCGAGTGGATCAACGAATCAATCCGCCTGAGGAAGCGATTTGGGTTTCGCTTGGCGAATTCCGTTTTGAAAAAGATGGCCAAGCTTTCGTTCTGGTTAGCAACGAAGAATCCGACGGCCACGTTATTGTTGATGCGATTCAGTTCCTGCCCATAGGTAACGAGAAGACATTATTGGCCAACAAGTCCGCTGTAAATGCAATTGACCAAGACGCAAAGCAGCAAGAAAGCGCTCAACGGAATGCAATTGAATTGGCATCGCTCAAATCGGAACGCAAGAAAGTAGAGCAAACGCTGGCGAGTCGCCCGCGATACATGACGATTATCGAAAAAGAATCTCCGGCGAATTGTGCGATTCACATTCGTGGCGATGTTCACAACATGGGCGAAGTTGTTCCTAGAGGTTTTTTAAGTGCGATCGATATTGGATCGTCGATGGATATCCCTGAAGAATCGAGCGGCCGATTGGAGTTGGCTCAATGGCTGAGTCACCCTTCCAATCCCCTGACAGCTCGGGTCTATGCGAATCGCATCTGGTGCTGGTTAATGGGCCAAGGCATCGTTTCATCGGTCAATAACTTTGGAACGACTGGGACTCAGCCGACCCACCCGGAACTCCTTGATTGGCTCGCAAACGAATTGATCCGAAGTGGGTGGTCGACAAAGCATTTGGTGCGAACGATCGTGATGTCGGACGCATACCGTCGACGTCTCCTCAATCCTACCGATGATCAACAACGCATCGACCCATCAAACCAGTATTATTGGAGAGGACATCTGCGACGTCTCACGGCCGAATCGCTTCGAGATTCAATGCTAAGTGTTAGCGGCGAACTCGATCTATTTGTGGGTGGCTCTCTCATCCCTAAAGGCACCAAAGAAGACTATGGTTTTAAGCATGCTTCGGCTCGACGTAGTATCTACCAGCCTGTTTTTCGCAATTCACTGCCAGATCTCTTTGATGCGTTTGATTTTGCTGACGCGAGTGTTTCCGTTGGTGAGCGATCGCGAAGTACTGTGTCGTCACAAGCCCTTGTGTTGCTAAATCATCCATGGGTCCGTGATCGTGCAAAAGCGGCCGCAGAACGATATCAAAAACAATACACGTCGAGTAAGTTACCCGAGATGATCAAGGCGGTGTTCAATGACTGCCTATATCGTGATCCAACCGCAAGCGAAATTTCTGAATCGCTAAAATTTCTTGGCGATGTTCAAGACTCGGAGCGATTGCAACTTTTTATTCACTCAATCTTTGCATCTTTGGATTTTCGATATTTGGATTAATTAAAGAAATCATGAATTCATTTTTATCGACTCGTCGCGCGATGCTTAGTCAAATAGGATGTGGTTTTGGATCACTTGCTGCAGCAGCGATGATGAACCCTCTTTCGTCTTGCGCAAGTAACCCAGTGGACAAGCCAGTTGCTAAGGCCAAGCGAATCCTTTTTTTATTCATGCAAGGTGGCGTCAGCCAAGTCGACTCGTTTGATTACAAGCCAACCCTTTCGAAACGCGATGGCCAGACAATGCCGTTCGATGATGCACGGCAATTGGCAAAGACTGGAAAGCGTACTGAGCATCGTGTGATGCAGTCACCTTGGGAATTCAAACAGCATGGTGACTGCGGGCGTTGGGTGTCGGAGCTCTTTCCTGAAACAGCTCGGCACGTCGATGATTTATGTTTTCTACATGGCATGCATACCGAAGGGGTCGCGCATGGTCCAGCCACCCTATTCCTGCATTGTGGGTCAACTAATTTTGTTCGTCCCTCGTTTGGTTCGTGGGTTTTTTATGGTTTGGGAACCGAGAATGCGAATCTTCCAGGCTTCGTTTCGATTGCACCTTCTATTGGTAATGGAGGACCAAGAAATTATGGCAGTGCATTTTTGCCACCGAAATTTCAAGGTACAAGGATCGGAAGTGTCGACGGAAGTTCGCTAAGTATCGACAGCCTGGGTCGCACAGACATCTCGCTGCAAAGCCGACGCGACCAATTCGAGCTTCTGCAGTCGCTTAATCACGAGCAGATCGAACGCCGCCACACCAACGACACCGAGCTTGAAGCCGCTCTGCAATCCTATGAGCTTGCATGGCGGATGCAAAAAGTGGCGCCTGAAGTGTTGGATTTTTCATCAGAATCGGCTGAGACCAAGAGTATGTATGGCCTTGATGAACCGGAAACAAAAACCTACGGTGAGCGATGCTTGCTTGCTCGACGCATGTGTGAAGCTGGGGTTCGTTTTATCCAAGTCAACTATGGTGACAATTCCGCAAACCCAGCCTGGGATCAACATTCGAATCTACCGAAACATGCCAAGCACGCAAAAGCCGTCGACAAACCTATTGCGGGGTTGCTCCAAGACCTTAAACAAAGAGGGTTGCTTGAAGATACGATTGTTTGGTGGGGAAGCGAGTTCGGTCGAACGCCCTATGCACAAGAAAACGGAACAGGCCGCGACCACAACCCCAATGGCTTTACCGTTTGGGTAGCTGGTGGTGGCTTCAAGTCTGGGTATGCACATGGCGAGACAGACGAATTCGGATTTCGTGGAGTAAGTGGCCGAGTTCATATTCATGATCTTCATGCCACACTGCTTCATCAACTTGGGCTCAATCACAAGCAACTGACCTTCGAATACGCAGGCCGTAATTTCAGGCTCACCGATGTCCATGGAAAAGTCGTAAGTGAGATTCTTTCTTAACTCATCAAGCAACTTCCGCGGACGACGTTCAGTTTAACCAGACATAGGCCAAAACAAGCGAAGTGCCTTTACGGAAACAAAAATGGACCCAACCGCAAAAAGGATCTCAACTGTTGCGGCGATTAGGTAGACGAATCTAATGCAAATCAATTTGCAGGTGCTTTCTATTTCGGTTGAGCCAGGATCCGAACAATCCGTACTACCACAATCTATTAGTAGCCCATTTTGAGTTCTTGAGCCTGTGCAACCAATGCATCGAGCGATGCCAAACGGGCATCCCGGAGGCGTAAACGAACCAGCAGGTCATTGAGAGCGCTTCGGCCTGATGGCATTTCTGGCAAAGTCGATTCTTCGGAGGATCGTTCCAACTCTTTGGTTAGTCGATCGTACTCGCCTTGATAGAACTCCATGTCGGCAGCGTCCAGGACACCTTTTTCTGCCCCCGTTTGCTTTCGATGTATCAATTCATCCAAGTAGCTCAACTTGGCCGACTCATTGAGTATACATAATTTGGCTTGAACTTCACCAGTTTTCATCAAGTGAATCCCAGTCAGCAGAACACGAAACATGTAAAGCAGCGGTTTGACTCGCGGTGGCGATTCTTTCTCAAAAAGTCTCTATTGGGTTGCTGCAAAGCCAAGATAGTGATGCGCATGATGCCGTGTGATACAGTCGGCCGCGATCGCTTTGAGCTCTTCATGCTCCGGAGTCGTGAACACGTCGATCGAACAATGACGCCGACCGAGCCGGCAGAATGTGCAACGCGATGATTAACGTGGTAGGTTTCCTTTTGTACGACGACTTGAGTGCCGACAGAATAGATCAACGGTTCCGTCACGATGCCTTTTACTCCGTTTAAAAATTCGAAATGACTTTGCCGTTCTCGTACCGTTCAACGAGTTTGTAAGGATGGGCAAGGTCGTCGTTACTGTAAACGATGACGTAAGGAAGACGCTCAATGGCGCGTTTCAAGTTCGCTTGAGTTCGCTCAAATCTTGCAAGGAGTTTCTCATCAGGAACGTCCTGACCGCCTTGGCTTACGCGCATGGCGACTCTCTTGATTGATTCTTCGGGAGTATCGATCTGGATGAAGATGAGAACAACGGTGTAACCGAGATCTGCGTACGTTGCGAGCTGGTCGACTTTCTCACCGACAGGATCTGATAGTACCGTCTCGAAAATAAAGCTCTCACGTTGTGTGACAAGTGCCGAGCGCAAGGACGAGGCTAGCTCCGCTGCTTCGTAAGCACTCACATTCAATGATATCGACAATAAATCAGCATTGACGAATCGAAGTCCAGAGTCTGTTAGAAAGCTTTCATAGAAAGTCGACTTACCAGCCCCATTCGAACCAGCCAGAGCAATGACGATCGGTCGCTTGTCGAGAAACTCAAGCGGTAGTCTCAACGGTTAACCTCGACCGCATTAAACTCGCGACCAATAAAGCGACCAACTGTTTCTCTCCCGTCTTTCTCGATGCGGCAGATTAGGTCTGGATGGTCAGGCACTGGCTTGTAGTGCGGATAGGGACGCTTGTTTAGAGTAGCCTCAAGCCGTTTGCGACCTTTGGCAGTTTCGACTTCCAATAAGAGTTGCGAAAGCGGACGCTCTACTCCGGCCATCTGCAACGAAAGAACCCGATCACCGCGAAGCAGCGGCTCGATCGATTTTCCGAGCCCTGCCCAGAATTCGATTTGGCCGGCGATACTCCGCTGCGAGAAAGGCACGACCGCTCGCGCATCGTCGACTAGTTCGTCCGAAAGTTTGACTGGCTGACCCATATTTTCTCCTTCCTCTCGATGGTAGCATTTTGCTACCTGTAAATCCAGTCTTTGCTGCCACTTTTCAGTAGAGAGTTGGTTTTTCGACTCGGGAGATGTACACAAATCCTTACAAAACCTAAATCCAACGTTAGCAATTGAGTTATGCAACAAAGTGAGACTTCCAATTGAAACCATACTCCGGTAAGCCTGGTAATCCTCGATACCAATATGGCGGGACCTGCAAAAGCAAGAAGCGGCATTGAATCAGCGATTTCGCGCTGAATTCTG
>JANODQ010000703.1:0-3223 GCA_031412775.1 Pirellulaceae bacterium
ACTTTTCATGGCGACACCCACTTAAACAAGGGATCCTTCCATTCCCGAACCACGGACTGCCCAAGGACCGAACGGCCGGCCTAAGCACGTCCAAGCACGGTCCCACGTCCAAACCGCGTCAAAGATACATGATAGCGGCCAGGCAACCCGCAATGGAACGCTATTTTTTGATTTTCATTGCAGCTTGTACGATCGGTAGGAATGATTCGGATTTTAGCGACGCGCCCCCGACCAATGCCCCATCGATGTTCGGCTGGCTGAGCAATTCGTTCGCATTGTCTGCTTTGACGCTCCCTCCGTATTGAATAACAGTTTTTGAAGCGCTCGCCTCTCCAAACAATTCAACAAGTAACGCACGAATGTCGGCGTGAACTTCTTCTGCTTGTGCAGGACTGGCTGTTTTGCCGGTTCCGATAGCCCACACGGGTTCGTATGCTAGGACCACTTTACTCATCTGCTCTACGGTCAAGCCGGCAAGCGAGCCCCGCAACTGATCTCGAACTACTTTCGATGTGCTTCCGGCTTCACGCTGCTCGAGTGTTTCACCGATGCAAACAATCGGTAGCAGATCGCACTTTAAAGCCGCATAAATTTTTGCATTGACTTGTGCATCGGTTTCGCCCATCAGAGTTCGACGCTCGCTATGCCCGAGGATGACGTACTTGCAGCCTAGATTGACAAGCATCTTCCCACTGACTTCACCGGTAAATGCACCTTCGTCGGCAGGGTACATGTTCTGTGCTCCGAGAGCGATTTGACTCCCTCGCAGAGCCGCACCTACATCGTGTAGGTAGACGCTCGGTGGGCAGACCGCGACCTCTACGTTCGGGTCTCCCTTTAGCTCGTCTAAAAGCCCATGTACTAAAGCGACAGAGCTATCGCGAAGAAGATTCATTTTCCAGTTGCCGGCGATTAAAAATTTTCTCACGGATACTCAAGCCTTCAATCAAAACAATCTTGGTGGACAGCAAACCATTCGCCGAAACCAATCAGGACGGCGCGAAGCAAACAAACTTCCTCTACGGCTCCTTATGGTAAAATTAAATCGTCATTTTTGATAGTCGTAAGTGCCTCGCATAGGAACTTTGAGTTCAAGCCAAGCAATCTTACGTAGTTGTCTTTTAGGTAAGTCTTTCAACTTAAATCCCAGGGTTTTATGATGGATTCCGCAATCGGAGCCAGCGACCGAGCGTAATCGCTATATTATAAATCGTCATTTGTCGAACAAGATCATTTATCGTAGGGAGTTCAAAGGATGAGCAGAGCAGTAAAGGCACGAAACTTTGTCCCGGAACATATTGGCTTAGCAATGTGTGTTTATGCCCGATTGTTTTTATTTGTTGCGATTGTTTTGTCCGCTAGCTCCAATGTCGCCAGGGCAGATGATACGAAAGTTCTTCAAGACAAACGAATAAAAATTCTTCAGGAAATCCTGCAGGACACGACGCTTGTGGGGCACTTTACGGTCGATGGCAAACCCATGACTGAACTCACCGAGGAACGGTACGATATTAAAAAAGTCGAGCTAATCGAAGGCGAGCCGAACTTGTGGACTATTGAGTCACGAATTCAGTATAAAAAAAACGATGTGACACTTCCATTGGTATTGAGAGTCGAGTGGGCTGATAAAACGCCTGTGATTGTGATGGATCGAGTGATCGTTCCTGGCCTTGGGTCGTTTTCCGCTCGCGTGTTGTTCGACAACGGCAAGTACGCCGGGACGTGGGCTCATGACGGTGATGGCCGTTCGGTAGGTGGCCATTTGTTTGGTCGGATTGAGAAAACGAAAACCCCCTAAATCGAATTTGTTAAACGAGGAAATTGATGAGTTTAATAGCGATTGTTTCGATGGTGACGGCTTGCACGATTGTTACTGGATCCGCCGCGTGGTGCTTGTGGCAGATAACGAAGTAATTGCGTCGATGAGAGCTAATTATTGGCAAACTTATTTGCATGCGATTTATTGTGACCTACCTTTGATCGGAATAGGTTTCGCAAAAAATCGTATATGCAGAGTAGAGCTCCATGAAATTAGACGATGTGCTATCCAGGTCGCAGTTGCCGGCACTTCCCGCGAGTGCGATTAAATTGCTTGAGTTATCACAAGACCCCACGAAAGGTCCGCGTGATTTCGCGCGTCCGATCGAAGCAGACATCGCATTAATGGGACAAGTATTGCGATTTGTGAACTCCGCTTACTTTGGATTTTCGCGACAAATTTCGAGTGTCGAACAAGCGATCTCGCTTGTCGGTATTCGGCCAATCAAAAATTTCGCTCTTTGGAACGCCGTGTTCAGCTTGGTCCCAAGCCCAGTTTTTGGAGACTTTGAGGTCAAAGGGTTGTGGCAAGACTCGCTTCGACGAGCTGTCTTTTCGCGTCACCTTGGAAAAGCTCTCGGGCTGACGAACTTCGAAGAGTTGTTTTCAGCCGCTCTTTTGCAGGATATGGCAATTCCTGTTTTGCTCATGGCGATGCCTGACGAATACGATACACTTTTCAAGAGAACTAAACTCGAAGGCATTCGGCTTTCGACCCTCGAACGTGAATCGTTCGGTTGGGATCATGCTGAAGCCGCCGCGGCACTGTGCAATACATGGCGATTGCCGTCAGATTTCGCAAAGCTTATCGGAAGACATACGTCGCTGGATGACCTCGTTAGTGCAGGTGAATCGCAACTTGATTGCGCGTGCGTCGCTGTTGCTGCGATGCTGCCCTCATGCAAGTGCGAAGAGTGGGATGAGCAGAGCTCGTTTTTTTACTCGTTGGGACGAGTTACTAGTGGTGCATCCGTCGATTTTGGCCGATTGTTTAAGACAGTCGATTCCGAGTTCATGGAGTTTTGCCCGCTAATGAATTTGCCTGTGCCCAAGAAAAATCTTGCGATGTGGTTTCGGGATGCAGCAGCAGCATTGGCACAATAATCTACCCCTGTCGGAACGGTTGCCAGCGTTATACAGTAGACACGATCGCAAGTGATTAGCTCAGGTTTATACCATGCAGATCACACTTGTTCCCTTTCGTGCCGATACAGCTTCGCACCATGATTCTGGCAGCTTATGAGTGACATTGTCGTCGCTAAAGATCTTCTTAAAACCTACGGGGCGTTCCATGCTTTGAATGGATTGTCACTGACCATTCGACAGGGAAGTGTCTTCGGACTATTGGGGCCTAACGGAGCCGGCAAGACAACGCTAATAAGGTCGCTCCTGGGCTTCATTAAAC
>JANODQ010000704.1:0-3575 GCA_031412775.1 Pirellulaceae bacterium
GCTCAAAGTGCCTAGAGAGAGAATGCCTGCACCGGCTTGATTGCCAGCTGAAGTGCCAGGCAAATTGACCTGTAAACCACTCGATGAATTAGCACCAGTGATAGTCACACGGCTTAGATTCAGAGTGCCACCCGAATGAACCTTGAAGACTCGGTCGACTCCCCTAGCGTCGATCCGAGTCGATGAGGGTAGATCGCCGACAATAGTTAAATCACCGGTAATATCGAAGTCTCCAGTCAACCCATTCGACCAACCTCCGATCGTCGTCACAAAGGAGCTTCCCGTAGAATCTAGAAGTTGTTCTTCGCGCGGAGCAGGAAAGACGATGCGATCGTCGATAACCGGCTCTAGCTTCATCACGTAGTTGCCTTGTTCTAGGATAATCGTTCGTGGTGCAGGACTCGCCTCATTCGCTTCCACGATAGCTTCACGAAGCGTCTTGGTTGAACTTGGATTCGATTGGAGAGGCGTATCGTCGAGCGAGTTCACGTAAATGGTGCTCGGATTGTCGTCGATGCGAACAAAGAATTTCCCGAGTGTTGCTCCATTGATTCCCAGTCCCGACGCGGAGGATTGGATAGAATTCGGTTGCGCCGAAATTCGGTAGCCGCCAAAGTCCAATGAGTCCCAAGTTCCACCAGGAGGCATCAGTCGATAGGTGGCGGTGATCTTGGCTTGGTCGGGCGAGACTACGATAGAACTAGGGATCAATTCCGGGAAGAAGGTGTCTCGATTCCCCCACTCTCGCGTGACAGCGATGTTCCCTGTGCGAACGGACGCAAACGAAAGACGACCAATGTCTTGATACTCGACGGTGATCTCATGGGAGGACGCTCCACTGGTGCGGACATCGAATGCGGAAATCAATCGAGCGGTTGGAGCGAAGCGTTGATAGTTGATCGCATTTGCAGCATTCAATCGGCCACCAGTCGCGGTGCTACCATTGGTGCTGCCGATCGAGTCGACACCCGTTAATATGGCTTCTTTGATTTCACTCACCGTGGCATTCGTTTGTCGGGCCCAAATGAGAGCTGCGACACCCGAGACGTGGGGCGTTGCCATGCTAGTACCGTTCGCTTGGCCATAAGTTCCATTGGGTAGCGTGCTCAAGATACCGACGCCGGGAGCAACCAAATCGACCGATCGCTTTCCAAAGTTTGAGAAAGGGGCCAGTTCATCTTGAGCGTTACTGGCCCCAACCGTGATGATGTTATCGATGTCAAAGCTAGCCGGGAAAAATGGAGTGCGATCGTTATCAACCCCTTGGCCCAAGATATTTCCATTACCAGAAGCCGCGACGAACAAGATTCCCGCATCGTTAGTCGCTTGAATAGCTGTTCGCAGTTCAGTGCTACCACTACCTGGTTGCCCCCAGCTATTGTTGAGCACTCGAACATTGGTGCTGAATTGAGTCCGCATCATGGTTGCATAGTTCATCGCTGCAATTGCGGATGCAGTATCGCCCTGATTGTTCTGGTCCAAGAACTTCAGTGACATCAGGGACGAACGCCAGTTAATACCCGTTACGCCGCGACGATCATTGTTGCCAACTGCCCCGATAGTACCGGCAACATGCGTGCCGTGTCCTAGGCCATCCGAGGGGTTATTCGGTGCGAAGGGTTCGTCTGGCGATTGACGAAAATTCCAGCCAAAGAAATCATCGATGAATCCATTTGCATCCGAATCGACTCCATCGGCCCATGACGGATCGTTCAGCAAGTCCAACGCATCGATGTATCCGTTGCGATTTATATCTTTTACAAAAGCCTGATTCGATGGGTCGTTAAGATCGTAGAACGTAAACAAACCATCGACATCAATATCAAGCAGCTGAGTTTTCAATGAAGGACGAATCTCTCCTTGATTGATCCAGATGTTCAAGTAGAGATCGGGATGAGCGAGATCGATCCCAGAATCGACTACGCCCACGACTACCGAAGGACTCCCTTGACCAAACTCCCAAGCTTCGGGGGTATCGATATCAGCGTCAACTTTAGCACCGAATTGCCCTGAGTTGTCCAAGTTAAACATGCTGCCAAAGCTAGCGTCGTTTGGTATCGCAGTGCTCGAGACAACCTTGTTCTCGCTAAAGGAAACAACATGCGGATTGTTCGCAAGTGCGGCTTGCACATCATTCGCATGGATCGATAGACTTCGGAGATGCAAAAGTCCCAGTTGCCCAAGCCCGCTAATCGTTTGGAATTGAGCGTTTGCGGTATTGAAAATGGTTCCAATATCGCCAATAGACGTCATGCCTTTGGCTATCTCTTGCGTTAACTGGACAATCCAATCGCGAGCTAAAAAATCCCGCGGTCCAATAAAATCGTCTGGATATTCTCGGGTGGTTTGGTCTCGATGAAGTCCCGATGACAAATTAGCCACATCATCGAATCGAACGAACCACTCGGGAGCAACTGGAGCTTGGCTAGAAAACGAATCGGCCGAGTTTAAATCCGCGGCCAATAGCTGCCGGCTTTCGAGCTGCTCAAAAGTTATTTTGCGTTTATGAAACGGCTCTAACTGTCTAATAGGTTTGTCTCTCACGAAAACCCGCCGCATTGTGCCCCTCTATGAATGTCATTAGGAAAAAGTCCTGCAAACCAACGCCTAAGATAGTCATGATTCGAGCTCAACACAATCATCTCCGCCGTCCAAGGCTACTTGAAATCCGGTAAATTATCATTGATGCCGCAGAGAAACCCTTCACTCGGCTGAATTGTTACCTGTTTTCTTGTTGTCTTTGCCTCTAACGAAACGATGTTACGATCTCTGGCGTCGTCTTGTTTGTTGGACTGTCCTGGCAACTGAACGCCAAATTGGCTTTTGCGGTAAGTTGCTTCAGCCAGGAATAGATCTCCGTTGGCTGTAAAATGAATTTGCTAACTCCGGAAAGCTCACGGGCAAGTTCCGGCAGGCTAGGCAATCCAAGAGGTAGATCAGTCAAAACGTCTTTAGCTAAATCCAGTACATTTTTGCGTCATATAACGTGAATAGGATCGATAGTTTGTAAGTCCAGATCCAAGTAGTGTTAGTTGATGCCTTTTATGGGGATGCAAGCATTGGGGCAAGGAAAACTAACAGACTAACACCCCCGAAAATTACTAAACGGTGCGATTCACACCTTTAGAAATTGAGCGGCTAAATCCAAGACAAAAATGCGTCATATTTAGTGATGCGAATGAACCGCTATTCTCGAGCCGTTTTGTGTCAGACGTAGCTAGGTTAGCGTTGACCTCGTTGCGACAACTCTACTCTTTTTTGATGGAGATGAATCACGTCGCATATTGTTACAATCCGCACTGAGGTGCGTGATCCAAATGCTATTCGTTTAGCATGTACTCGACTGGCATTATCGGAACCTGTTTTCGGCCCGACAAAATTGTTTTGAGGTTGCAAGACTGGCTGGGCAGTGAATCTACCGAATTGGCGGTATCCAGTGGTTTGCGATACGAGTACTGGTTCTATTGACTTCGATAGCTTTGAAGGGCGATGGTGCAAGCAAGAGGCGCTTAACCGATTTCTTCAAGGGTACCCTGCAACAGAACCGCCAGACTATCTGCAATCGGTCGCACCGG
>JANODQ010000705.1:0-11980 GCA_031412775.1 Pirellulaceae bacterium
ATCGGTGTCTTCCGTGATATTCAGCGGGACACTTTTGACGAAGCGATGCGGTATCAAGTCCAAGCAGCCTTTGAAAAGCGGGGACGAGGCGATCTGCAAAAGCTCTTCTCAAGCGGCGACACCTGGAAAGTCGCTTAGTAAATGTCTATCAGTAAAAGTCGCTCGCAAATAGCAAATAGGCCTTGGAAGCTACTTGCGATTGAGAACTGTGACTAACGCGACACAAAGCAAGATCGCAATCGCTATCATCAGACAAATGATTATTAGATTGCGATTCCTTGCCTTCGTTCGTTTGGTTCTTATCGCGACCAGAGAACTCGGACTTTGCAACATAGGGTTGCCTGTACTCGGTCGCGTCGTGGGCCTGCCACTGGCCAACAAATCAATTAACGGTTCTTTTGCTTTCGAATAATCTGGTAACCGGTAAGACTGATGATGGTAAAAGTCGGCTAGAAGAATGTCTGCACGGAAACCATTGCTCGCATCGATTGAACGAGTGTCCGATGAATCCGCTTGCGAAGTAACAGCAACAAGCAAGCTGTCTTTGGTAATCCGGTCCTGCTTTGCCCACTCCAATAACAGTGCCAGATCTGCCGGTCCGTAGCGACCTCCACTTGGCGGACAGACCCAATAAAGTCTGCCTGAAACGGGTGGATCCGACGCCTCCGCGGGCAACAACTCAGAAAGCTCCCCCTCTGACGGCGATGCTTCCGACTCCAGTGACGTGGAGTCGGCTTCCGTGCTACTTGCGATCGAGTCGATTGGGATTCGGAACTTCCCTTTGCATTTTGGGCAAATACCTCTGCGGCCAGCCAATTCTGACTTTAAGTTTAGCCCATGCTGGCAATGTTCGCATTGGAAACGTATTCCCATAACTACTCAAAAAAACGTATGTGGCAGTAACTCGAGGCCCTTCGATAGCGAGCATCAATCGCTCGGACTCCGATCCATGATGCTCGTCTATTTTTCAAAGAAGTTCTAGCCCTAGGAAAGATATGTCACGTAAAATCGAGCTGAAGTTTGTGGATTCCTGCAAACGCGTCGCTCTAAAATGGACATCGTTTGAGTATAATCGTACGTAACCAGTCGGGCGCGAATCTATGATTCCTGCTCCATCATCATTGAGTGTTCGCAAGAGAAGTTACCACCATGGCTCCATTACCAAGCCGAGAACCGCTTCCCATTAATCACGAGTGCCGTAAAAACTGCCTACGACAAAGCCTCCGACAGTCAGGCATAGCAACTCTTGCAATCCATGGGTTGCTGTCCGGCTACTCGATTACTCTGGCGTTCGAGAACTCGCAAACAACCGAGCCCACCAAACGCACTTCCGGTGCAGAGATTCGTAAAAGAACCGATGCCTCAGCAGAATCAGATCGACGAGCCTCCCAAACTCATTTTGAAAAACTAAGAACACAGTCTCCCTCTGATGGACTTTCTGACATCAAGAAATCGCCTCCGACCGAACCTGCTTTCGAATCTGCGTCCGACTCAAATGCATCGCAAGCGAAATCACCAAAGCAAGAACCTCGCCAAGTTGCACCTCAGTCTTTTTATGGCGAAGTCTTACACGAGGGCCCCTGCACTCCTTGTGAACTCGAATGGCAAATCTCTGAAGAGACAACTTTTGAACCTTGGGTACGATCGACACCGGTCGCTCCAAATACCCAATCAAATACCCAATCGAGTAAATCGCCTGCCATTAAGACTCCTCAGAATCCTCCTCCCCAAAACAAAACCAACGCCAGCGATCGCGAGTCGACAACCAAGCCTTCGCTTCCGTCGAGCAACACAAAGGCCCCGCAGACGACCATTTGGAAGCACTTGGATCGAGGCCCTCTTACTGGGCTGACGAAAACTGAGCCGATAGCGCTAGCCACGGGTGTAGACTTTGCCACATTTCGCCAGGCGGCACCCGAGGCTAGCGCTATCGGCTTAGGAAATTCGACATTTTCATCAGGTTACCCACTGACTATTGGTACTATTCGCGGATTAGTTGCTCAAGAGATCAAATCGGTTGAGCCGACTGTCAAACCAATAGTCGTTGCCAAAATTACGCTGCTACCACCTCCAAAAATCACCGCTATTCCAGCGAGCGAAAAGAAGCGGGAATCAAACGCTTTAGCCAATGGCTTGGTCTCTTTCAAAGGTTCAAGCAATTCTAGCGAGGCAAACGTCCGAACAGCGGCGAAGCGAGCGTTTTCAACAAGCTCGTCTTCTGAACGAATCGACAATACCTCGCACCAACAGGACGATCAACGCAAACAACTAGCAAGCAAGTCGCAATTGACAGCCGTTCCTCGGTACACTTCTGTCACGCAGAGTAACTCGATTGCGACAAAAGATTTGGAGCCCCTACGAGTTGGTTCTCTAGGATCCTACTCATCGACTTCGGCAGATTACGCAAGTTACTATGAACCGGAAGAACCGGCATTGCTCGATCAAGAAGCTTTAGCAAGTCCATCGTTATCCGATAGCACTTCAGTCTCAAACAACGATGTGCAACAAGCTGCATTTCAAGGTCCGGGGGGCGGTTTTGGTCTGCCGCCAAGTATGGGTAATGCGGCAACCATGCAGCCGTCGATTCCACCACCGGTCGTTACAGCCCCTGTATACCCGACATCGCCGACTTACCAACAACCGCCTGCCAACAGTTCGATTTACCCAGCACCGCAAGTGATGCCTGGCAATTCCATGCCCAGCACCTCTCCCGGCTTCTCGCCGCAAGCGGGATATGGGCTTCCGAATTATCAAAACCGCGGCACCACCATTGTTAGTGGCGAGCCATTTGTGACCGCTGCCCCACGGCAATTTGATGCTTGCTACATGGTCGAACCAACCTACGCAAACACCAACGGTTGCGGTTCCCCACCGATGGCGAACACTCTTCCCTATTCTGGCATTCCAGGAACCGTCGTCCCGCCAACCATGATGCCCAATCAAGTTCCGCAAGGTCTTTACTCGAATAGCAGTTCAGGCTTTCGACCTCTCTTCGGTTTCGGACAAGATGCGAACAATGTTCAGCTCGGTCGCGGACTTTGGGGACAGCCCAAAGCATATGTGCCAGGCCAATGCTTCAGAAACTCGCTAAGGTACATCACGCCATAACCCGACGCCGCGTCAAATCGGAGCAACTCAAACGAACTATTACAAGCCGGTATAGCGATCAAGAATATCAATCGTTTTTTGTAAGTCAGCTTTCGCTTGCCCGATCTCGGTATCGGTTAGATCAACCCCGCCAGAGATCGCATTTCGTGACTCTTGAATGAACTGCTCCCATTCCTGCTGGATTTGGTGCAACTGTTTGTGACGAAGCTGGCACAATTCCAATCTACGCTTCCAAATATCGACTTGTCGCTGCTGGTCGGTACATGCTTCATGATCTTCTTCCCGAACCTTCGCGCGGCACAATGCGAGCGCCATGCGTGCTTCCGAAAATCGTTGCTCAGCCTTGCTGGTTTCGTGCCTCCAATAAGCTGGAGCATCCGCGTTGACCCATGCAGTTACTCTCGCATACTCCGTACGAACTTCGTCGTTGCGATTTGTCATGGCATCTTTGAAGCGTCCGAGAAACGATTCAAATTCTTTCAGTGCATCTACGTCTCGAACATCAGTCGAATCAGCCACGTTTTTGATACTCCTCAATCAATTCGGCTTTCTTGATGAGATAGGGAATGTGCCGCTGACTCGCCTCGACCAACCGTCCTAGCTGTTTAATTTGGTCTTCAAACTCAAGACTAAACTTTTGGTGTTCTTGGTCTCGCCAAGTGCTTGCGAGTCGCTCCATTTCTTGACGCAGCATACCCGAAGCGCTCCCGAGAGTTTCATTAAAGCGTTTCAGCATCATCGCAAATTGACGCAACTGTTCCGGATCAACAATAGCTTGGGACATGGGATGTACGAAGTTAGAAGTTAGAAGTTAAGAATACTGAGCCGATGGCGCTAGCCACGGGTTTCGTCTCGCCTAGCTAAAAAAGTGCCTTTTCATTAGTCTAGCTAAAGGGTGGCGTACTTGCGTCGGGCCAACACCTTATATCTTACCGCTCACAGATTGTCACAGCAATTTTCTTTTAAGGCGTTCCAGTTGCTGCTGGATTGCAGCTCGGTCCTCGACATTGCATTTCAGGAGAAACGCTGCGTAACGTTTAGCTGCGTCGAACATGTTTAGTTTTTCCGCTAATCGCAAAGCCATTCGAAGCGCATCGGTTTTAATCTTGATCAGTGGCGGCGGATCGCGAAAGAGAGCAGCCGTTCGATAAGCAGAAAATGCTTCGAGCGGCTGGCTCGATAGCTCATAGCATTGACCGAGTTCAAGAGCCGAGGGGGCCCGCAATTCGGGAACCTCAACGGACTGCTTCAGTAGCTGCATCGCATCTTCAATTCGGCCAAGCGATCGAAGGGCTGCTGCCCATGGGATCAGCAGCTCTTTCTGGTCCGGATGCCTTGTGTAACGAGCTTGACAAAAAGCGATCTGCTCATTTGTGAGGTTAGCTTGTGCTCGCTGCCAATCCAGCTCATGTTCATCGGAGTCTTCTTGTTGAAAAATCCGCCAAGCCTCTTGTAGCGATTGCTGAGCGGCACGAAGGACCAGTTCCTCGCGAAAAACGACCAGTGGCTCATACTCCGGATTATGCTGAACGCCTGCGTTGAGAACACGCATCGTATCTTTGGACCGAAGCTGGCGGTCGTAAATTTCTGCCAACTGCATGTAAGGTATTGGATCTGCCGGAAAATTTTTGATCTTTTGTTCAAGCTCTTGATAATCCAGCAGCGAGATTCGCATGGCATTCGGGCCGGCAGGACCGTTCAACGCATCGTTAATGTCTGCGAGCTTGGGTCGCACTAATAAGTGATCGACGGACTGGAATCTAGCCAACGCTTGTTGGACGCCTTCGTTCGGTTTTTCGCGTTCAAGCGGCATAGACATTTCAAAATCTTAATTGCAATCGAGTCTTTGTTGATTGGCAACGCAAGTCTTATTAAGCAGACAGCCACTGCCTCGCATTGTCGCACACTTAGCAAAACATAAATTCGAAGCTACCATAGACTGTTTAACGAATGTGACAGATTCTTTCGCACCGTATTATGACCTCGTTAGTTTTTACGTACTCCGTCTTTATCCATCTGTTTTAGTTTCTATGATTATGACCTCTTTGCCCACTCCCCACCATCAGCAAACACTCCGATCCGTTGAATGGTCCGGAGATTGGCAAGGAAAACTGAAACTTCTCGATCAAACGCAACTCCCAGCGAAAATTGAAATGGTTGATTGCGTTTCCGTTTCCGTCATTCGAGAGGCTATCGTGCAACTACGCGTTCGCGGGGCTCCTGCGATCGGAATCGCGGCAGCTTACGGTGCGGTTGTAGCTTTTCAAGAGTCGATCGCTGAGCTGGAAGTATTTGACGAAGCCGCCAGTTCGCTCCTGAACACCAAGATCGAAGACTTGCGATCGTCCCGCCCCACGGCCGTAAATCTTTCCTGGGCTCTCAACCGGATGAGCCAATCGATAGCAGAGTTTTCATTGCCTGCGGATGCTGCTTTGGTAGGCAAGGCCCTGCTCGCAGCAGCCATCGAAGTTCACGAAGAGGACAAACGGATGTGTCACGCGATTGGTCGATTTGGAGCTGAACGAATTGCTGATCATTCCGGCGTGCTGACCCATTGCAACACGGGCGGTTTGGCAACATCTGAGTACGGGACTGCTCTTTCGGCGATGCTCACAGCGCAGGACCATGGCAAGCACTTCCACGTGTTCGTCGATGAAACGCGACCGCTTTTGCAGGGAGCAAGACTGACCGCGTGGGAACTCATGCAGCGAGAGATTCCTTGCACGCTGATTTGCGATTCGATGGCTGCCCAAGTCATGAGAGAAGGTCGCGTACAAGCCGTGTTTGTCGGAGCAGACCGGATCACCGCTTGTGGCGATGCCGCTAACAAAATTGGTACATATGGCTTAGCCATTCTTGCCAAGTACCATAACGTACCTTTTTATGTCGCAGCCCCTAGTAGCACGTTCGATCTTTCGCTTGTCAGTGGCGCAGAAATCCCGATCGAGCAACGGAAGGAATCGGAAATCACGGAAGCTTTTGGCAAAAGAACGGCTCCTGAAAGAGTCGCTGTCTATAATCCCGCCTTCGATGTTACGCCTGCGGATTTGATTACTGCGATCATCACCGAAAAAGGAATCATCGAACCAGTCAACGAACAGAACGTGCGAGCGATGCTAGCTTTTGAGTGCGATGACTAGTCATCGCTTTTCTCGTGCGACGCTCCGGCAAATTAACCACTCTCTCCACAAACCCACGCTATCTACAAACCCACGTTATCCACAAACCCATGTCGCCGCAGACGAATCGACGTCGCTCGCCCCAAAGCTCCGCCAAGCCGGAGCACTCCAAAGGTGGGGCAATCTAAGTTGTTCAGGCCAGATTTTGGCTCAATCACGTGGTATTTTGGAACTGGCTAGCTTGCCGTTCCGTCTATCGATTGAACTCTCGGCGTAACTCAGTCTAGCAGACGTAACACGCGAGCGACTAAAAACTCTTCTCCCGAGGTAAATCTCATGTTTCGATTAGCAAAGCCTTGGCTCATGGCTCCGATAGCGATCCTGTTGATACTCTCCGACACAACATGTTTCGTCTTTCAGTGTCAAAAAGCGAGTGCCGAAGAAATAGGCTTCGTGGAGGATTTCGCACTCGCTTCGAATCGTGATGCGGAGCTCGCGAAACTCATTCCGGGAACGGAGGACTTCTTTTTCTACTCATGCCTACACAATCAGACCACAGGAAAACTCGCCGTATCACAGTCGATCCTAGATGCTTGGATATCTAAGTTTGGGCTCACGGAAAACGCCCGTCAAATGCAAATGCGGCAAATGCTGCTCCGCTACAGCCCGACATCACCGGAAGCAACGCTCGAGTATCTTAAACAAAATCTTGGGCTCAATATTTACCACGATCGCCCGAATCCGAACGAAGCCGCTCAGCTCCCGACAAAACTGGATCCCGCACTGATTGATTGGGCAACGCGACTTCAAGAAGCGGTCATTACCAATAATCGATTAGAACAAATCGAAGATATCGTTCTGGCGGAGGCTCTACCAAAAATCGAATTTCAACCTGACTTGCGTGCATGGATCGCTCGTCTAAATCGTCCTGACTTGCCAAGTGTGGTCGAAACGATTGCAAAGGAACTGAAACTCCCCGATACGCGTGGCTTTGGTTGGGCGCCGGTGCACCAACTACTGTCCGTTGATCAGTTGGATCAACTGTTGAAGCTTGTTCCAAAACTGATTGAATCCGATAGTTTTGTTCAATCCCGCTTAAAACGCATTCGCCCCATTGAAGACGTTTCCTTATCCGACATAAACGCTCAGCGGGTTCACTTAGAGGAGCTTCAGACGTTTGTTGCAAAGCTGCCCGATTCCCAAGCGAGTTTGAAAGCTCACGTGCTTTTTCAGCGACTATTATTAGATGCGTCTCAAGGAACCTATGATCGCCAACGCTTCCTGGAGTATTTGAAGCTTCCTCGCCAGTCTTCGACCATCAATCTCGACTTCCTACAACGATCGCAAAGCCGAGCAATCGCAACGCTAACTACAGATTATGCATCCATCACAGCGCTTCCACCAATCAACGACGACAGCTTGATGATCCAAGAGTACTTGGAACATTTCTTTCAATCGGATGCAAACCCCGATAGCTTTGCACCATTCATTGATCGCGACTACCTAAAGCGCATTTTTGCTTCAACTAAAATCCTCTATGGACTCGGTGATTCGAAGACATTCTATGCACAGCTTAGTCCTGCTGAGCAGAAGGAGATTCGCGATCGCGTCGAGATGCGATTTGCAAGGACGAATCTAAAGTACTGGTCGCCTGGAGACCGAGTCAAACTTTCCATATCAATTAAGAACGTTCCTCGACTAACGATGAAGATATATCGGATTCAGACTCGAAATCTTTTATCCGCACAGCAAAAACAAATCTCGACCGATGTCGACCTGGATGGCTTGGTCGCCAACTCGCAGCGAGTTCTAGAGTTCGCTCAACCAACGGATCGTCGGCATAGCGAAACAATTGCACTTCCTGAAATGGAAGGGCGTGGCGTTTGGGTGGTAGATCTTTTTGGAGGTGGGCAACGTAGCCGCGTCCTTATCCAGAAAGGTCAACTTCGAAGTCTCCATACGATCTGCGACGCGGGACATCTTTTTCGTGTCATCGATGAGCAGGGTTCGTTAATACCTAACGCAAAACTTATCGTCGGTGAACGCGAGTTTGTATCCTCCGCAAAAGATGGAGCAATTGTCGTCCCCTTTGCAGAGCAGCCTCAAAGCCGTACAATTCTCCTGGTCGAGGGTGATTTCGCCTCGCTTGAAACGTTCATGCATTTGAAGGAAGAATACACGCTTCAGGGTGGTTTCTTAGTCGACCCACAATCACTGCTTGCCGGGTCTAAGGCGGCACTCGTTCTGCGATCGCAGTTGCTCCTTCAAGGAACCCCAGTTCCAATAGCAAGTCTAGAAAAGCCACAGGTCACCCTGCGAGCTACCGATCAAGACGGAATTGAAACAACTCAAACGTTTAGCGATCTACATTTGTCTGACACGCTAGAAAGTGTCATTCATTTCTTCGTCCCGCAACGACTAAGAACGTTGTCGTTTACTTTTACAGGCCGAGTGCGCAACCTGAGCCTCGGTACCTTTCAAGACTTGTCCAGTTCCTACACGACCACGGTGAACACACGAGCATCGACCGCGCAAATTGCTGACTTTTATCTGACGCGAGTTGCATCGGGCTATTCACTAGAGGCTCTCGGTCGTAACGGAGAAAAGCTCTCGCAGCTACCAGTATCGATCGAACTGAAGCTTCGTGGTCTTCGCAATCGCGTGACTGCAAGACTCGCAACAGATAACAATGGCCGCATTGAATTGGGTGAGTTGCCTCGTATAGAAAGTGTCCAAGTCACTTCAACGGGAATCGCAACACGTGATTTCGTTTTGGATGCACCTTTCTTAAATTGGCCATCGACCATGCACGGAATCGTTGGCAAGTCGCTGCAAATTGCTTGGCCGGAAACCGATGAAGCGTTAAAAAACTATCCCCAACGATTGTCCCTCACCGAAACACGCGATGGAACCATCACTTCGATTCTCAATGACTCACTCACCGTTCAAAACGGTGTAATCAAGATAGCGAAACTCCCTGTGGGTCTATACCAATTGACCGACCACCTTATCGGGCAAAGCATACGCGTCCGAATCGTGGAAGCTAGACATGGCGGAGCGGCCGAAGAAAAAATGCTCAGCGATTTTCTGGTAGGCGCTAGTACTGCTCTCGAGAAGGATCACTATGTTCCGGTCCATTTTTCTAAAGCTAGCATCGTAAACGATAAGCTAACTATTGAAATTCGAAACGCAGATGCGGCAACGCGAGTTCACATCGTGGCGATGCCGTTTGATCAATCGCCTTCATTGGTGTCGTCGCTGACTTCCGTTCCTATTGCCCCCAACTCTTCGAAGCTGAATCCAACTCCAAGTTTCTACATCGATTCGATGAAGCTCGATGAAGAGTATCAATACGTACTGGCACGTCAGTTAGCGAAAAAGTATCCCGGCAACATGCTTCCGCAGCCGAGTGTACTCCTGAATCCTTGGGAACTTTCGGTTACGAACAATGAGTCGCAATTGGCGGCGCCTGGCGATGCGATCGCGGCGATGACGGCTCCTGCACCTTCCGAACAAATGCATCGAAAATCTGCGGAAAACTATCGTTCAGGGCTAGATAATTCTGGCGAAGCGATCTACGAGTTCCTGTCACGCGGCACATTGCTGGTTGCGAACTTACGTCCAGACGAGAAAGGTTTGATTGAGATCGATTCAGAGCTTATTGCGGATCAGCCAAATGTCGTGGTACTGATTATCCATCCCAGCGGAACGACCTATCGTCGAATTGCGATGCCGACCGTGAAGCCTCGCACTACGAATGATCAGACCTTGAAGAACGCGTATGCTGAAGCGATACATCTGGCCGAACGTCAAGTCGTTAGGATTCTTCGAAGTGGTGATCCGTCCGTTGATCTCGGTGAAGCGACATCAAGCCGTGTGAAGCTTTTCACGACCTGGGCAGATGCCTACGGTCTGATGAGTACGCTCCGAAAAGGTGATGCTGAACTCGAAAAATTTCGACCGCTAACGAATTGGTCAAAAATGAATGAGATGGAAAAGCATGTTCAATACGGTTTGCTTGCTTCACACGAAATGAATTTGTTTCTTTCGATTCACGATGCGAATTACTTTAATCGATTTGTTAGGCCAACGCTGACTGATAAGTACGCAAAACAACTGGTTGATCATGTCCTACTCGATCGAGATTTGATCCCCTATACGACTCCTGCGAGGCTTGCGTTACTCAACGCAGCCGAGCGAGCACTACTGGGGCGAAATCTCGTTTCTCACTTCGGTTCGAATCAGCGTTGGCTTTCCGATTCACTGCGAGTGACCGACGAGCAGCAAGACCCACGTATTCGATACGCTAGGTTTGAAACAGCGTTGCTTGGTGGGCTACTCGGAGATCGCGATAGAGGCTCCCTCGGTTGGGGAATTCAGAACGGAGCATCCTTCGGATTCAATTTGCCCGCCGCCCCATCAAGTGGTACAGAAGCTGCCTGGATGTTGGACTTGGATTCCAAATCTTCGAAGGATCTCGTCAAATCGAATCGTTCCCTTTCGATGGATCGACTCGGACGAACTTCTAAGCTCAAGCAGCAGGATCGAAAGGATGCCGAACGTGGGAACAAAGAGGATAAGGCCAATTATCCGGAGAAGTCTCTCAGTGTAGTAGGAGGGAGTGTTGTTGAATTGTATTCCAGGCGCGACTTGGCAGAAGCCGAATCAATTCCTTTCTACCAATCGCTTGAAAAGACTCGCAAGTGGGCTGAAAGCCAGTTCTTTCGAATCGCTCTTGAAAACCAGAAGAGTTCTTTAATTGTTCCTAATTCTTATTGGATCGACTATCTGAAACACCCAGTGGATGGGGCACCTTTTCTTTCGACGAATCTCATCGACGCTGCGTACTCTACCAACGACGCCTTGATGGCGCTGGCCGTATTGCAGTTGCCTTTGGACGGGCAGAGTTGCGAGTTATCCGTAAAAAATGGTCGTATCCTCGTGATGCAACCGACCGATGCGTTGGCCTATGTACAAAAGATCGAGTCGATCGAACCAGCCAAGAACGCGATTCCCTTGTTAATTGGTCAAGATCTTTATCTTTCCCAACCCTCCGATTCGGGACTTCCGAGACCGATCACGTCGAAATCATTGCTAATTAATGTTGCGTATCGAGCCAGCGTCGTGGTTACGAATCCGACCGCTGCGTTACAACGGGTTCAAGTTTTGACGCAAGTCCCTCAAGGCGCTATCGCTCTCTCCAATGGTAAACCGGTTCGCAGCACGCCAGTCGATATCGCCCCCTATTCGAGCCAACAAATCACTTATGAATTCTATTTTCCCAAGCCGGGAACATTCCAGCATTATGGTGCTCAAGTTTCCAACACCGATGGCTTTCTCGCCGCCAGTGCTTCGAAGTCTTGGAACGTACTTACTGTCCCCGATGAGATC
Source organism: Pirellulaceae bacterium (assembly GCA_031412775.1). GTDB lineage: Bacteria > Planctomycetota > Planctomycetia > Pirellulales > Pirellulaceae > JAIYDQ01. The sequence goes on from JANODQ010000705.1 coordinate 11,619, forward strand.
GACCAATCGACTTGGAACTATGTCGCTGCATGGGGAACTGAAGAGCAAGTCATAACTTTTCTTGAAACAGCAAACTTAAAACAAATTGAGCTATCGGCGATTGCTTGGCGAATGAAATCGAAATCGTTTTTCGAAACTACGCTGATGAAACTCGACTTGCTGGGTTGTTTCGATACAGCCCTGTGGAGCTACTCAGTCCTTCACAATGATCAACGACGACTGCGCGAGCTAATCGAATCGATGCCACAAGTTACAGAAACCGTGGGCCCGTTCTTAAATTCGCCATTGTTTGTTTCGCAACCAATCGAGAAGCGACAGTTTGAACACTATGACTTTCGCCCGTTAGTGGTCGCTCGGATCCA
>JANODQ010000706.1:0-5895 GCA_031412775.1 Pirellulaceae bacterium
CCCCCCCCTTCCCGCCCCCCTCCGCCCTGCAGATCGAATGGTCGCAGCCATATCCGTTGCAAAAAATCAATCCACGAATGTTCCGCAAAAGCCGACGGGAGCTTCAGGTAGCACGGCCCGCCCAGCAACCAATACTGCAAAATCTAGGCAATCCGAGAAGCGAGCCAAGGAACACCGATTTATACTGATTCTTGTCCTTCTGGCAGTACTTTTCGTTGCTGTCGCCACTATTGCACTGTGGTTTTCACGGTCGTAGGGGGTTTTGACAGTCCTAGGGAATTATCCCGTTCGTGAGGTCGGCTCGTTCCTGAAACTCATCACAAACGCATTTGACAGATGCTTTCCACCATTGCCTAAGAAACATGGGCAATTCGCGTCGCAACAGTGTTTAAGAACTTCGGCGTTAAACTGCTCATGTATCCAGAGTCCACACAAAATTTCACTCGACGAAATCCATGAACATCAAATCAAATTTCATCGCTTTAAACGCTTTCAAAATTTTGATAGTAGTGCTGTGCGTAGCAACCAGTCACGCTATCTGTTCTGGACAGAATCCATCTGCTGATTCTGCCGACGCTATTCGACAACAAGTTACAGAAGCTGGGCAAGCTTTCAAGAAAGGCGACCTTGATCAAGCGGTTACTTTGATCAATCGATGTAGTGATCAAGCGAAGCGACTGGCTCAGGAATCAGGCAATGCCAAGTCGTTTGACTCGCTAAAGCCCACCTATGCGATCCTCTCGAAAGCACATGAGTTCTTGTCGAAGAAGAATTCGAAGGCCTTAAACGATCTACCAAGTTGGGCTGACCTCAAGAAGATTGCCTCGGAGAAGCCACCGATGGCGACATCTGATTCCAAGACAACTACCGCTGGCGGCGTCAGCTTCGTGGATGAGGTTGCACCTTGGTTGGTTGCCAAGTGTGGTAACTGCCATATCAACGGATCCAAGGGAGCGTTTTCGATGACAGATATTGCTTCGCTTATGAAGGGCTCAAAAGCAGGAGTTGTACTTTTCCCTGGCGACTCCGCCGGCAGCACCATTGTTGAAAGTGTTCGATCAGGCGACATGCCTCGTGGAGGTGGAAAAGTGACGGCTGCGGAACTTGCCAAACTTGAGCAGTGGATACAGCAAGGTGCTTCGTACGACAAAGCTGTTGCGACCCGGCCGCTAACGCAATTGGTTTCGAAAACTGCGACTGGAAAAGCTGCCAGCGACGCTATGGACGATTCGGCAAAGAAGATGCCGAGAAATCTTTCAAATACAAAGCCGACCGGAAAAGAAACCGTGAGTTTCTCTCGCGACATTGCCCCGATTCTGATGGAAAATTGTAACGGATGCCATGTCGATGCGCCACGACTGCGTGGCGGATTGAACATGAATAATTTTTCGATGTTTAACAAAGGTGGTGACAGTGGCGAGATTGTCGAGCCAAAGAACGCAGCAAAAAGTTTGCTTGTACAGAAAATCAAAGGCCTCTCTGGCGATCGAATGCCCTCCGGTGGAAGACCTGCTCTCAGCGACGCCAAGATTCAATTGATCTCGACATGGATCGAAGAGGGGGCCTACTACGATGGTCAATCGCCGACTGCTTCTCTAGCGACAATCAACGCCAAGGCATGGTCGGAATCTGCTACCTATGAAGAAGTCATGGAGCGACGACGTGAACGAGCTCTTAACAAATGGAAGGTCGCTTATGGGAGCCAAAAACCCGCCGAGGCTTCCGATAAAAACTTCGTTGTCATGGGGAACGTAAGCCAAGCTGCTATCGATGAGGTTCTTGCGACCGCCAACCAAGCTAACGACAAAGTTCGTAAGGCACTCAAGATTGATGCCAACGACGAACTCGCCAAGGGAGGCGTTGCAATCTTTGTCATTAAAGGACGATATGACTACAGCGAATTCGGTAAGATGACGGAATCGCGAACGCTTCCAAATACCTGGAACAGTCACTGGCGACGCGATGTGCTAGACGTTTACATCGCGATCCTTCATGATTCGAAAGATATGAAAGTAAACGAAGCAAATCTCAGTCAACAACTGGCGAGCTTGTGGGTCTCCCAATTCGAAGAGACTCCAGCTTGGTTCGCCGATGGCTTTGGGCGAAGTGTGCTCGCAATTACAGGCGGCAAAAGCGATACTTATGCAAAGTCGCAACTCAAAAATTGGGATGAACAAATTGGCACGATTGTCAGGAACATGAAGGGGACTAAAGAATTGCTTGACGGAAAAATGAACGAAGAAGATGCAGCTCTGGTTGGTTATGGTCTTTGCCGTAAAATGATCGACGTCAATGGTCGAAGGCAATTTTCGAGCCTCCTGCAATCGCTTGGTAAGACCAAGTCGTTCCCCCAGGCCTTCCAACTAGCAATCGGTCCGATGGAGCCAAGCATCGCAGCGGCCCTCGGCCTTCCAAGCGTGAAAGCGAGCAAGTAAGCGTGACTCCACGAGGCGTTTTAGCATTTTGTCGTGAGAAGGAAGTCCGAGTTGTCGATCTGCGTTTTACGGACGTTCTTGGGCAATGGCATCACATCACGATCCCTGTTCGGCAACTCACCGAAGCTACGTTTGAAAATGGCTGTCGAATCGATGCATGCCAAATTGCATTAAACGGGAGTGTCAATCGACTTGCAATTCCACAACCCAGCACCGCGTTTCTCGATACCTCTGCGGTAACCACAACGCTGGTCATGATCTGTACAATCCAAGACGCGTTGACTCGCGAGGAGGATTTGCTGGACCCTCGAGTCATCGCACAGCGGGCTGTTGACTTCTTGGCAAGCACTGGCATTGCAGACGAGGCGCGTATTGCTCCTCAATGTGAATTTTATTGGTTTCAATCAGCGCGATTCGCCGCTGCGGATTCTCATTCGAGCTATTCAATCGTCGAGGTCGGGGCATCCGGTGATGCAAGCACTTCAATCGATCAAAACCTGCGTCGCACTGATGATGATGTCTCGGATGTTGGCTTTCAGGCTCGCAATCAGATAACGGAATCGCTGGAAGATATTGGTTTTCCAATTGCGACGCATCATCAAGCGAATTCAACAGGAAGCAAATGTCGAATCGACTTTGTTGCCACCAATCTCGTTCGCGCGGCCGATGCAGTCATGTCCCTCAAGCATGTTGCACGAAGGGTCGCTCAGAATCAACATCGTAGCGTAACATTCATGCCCAAGCCCATCGCGAGCGACGTTGGAGCTTCGCTGAACGTGCCGCTTTCACTCTGGAAAAACGACGAACCGGTCTTCGGCGGACAAGGCTATGGTGGGCTGAGCGAGATCGCGATTATGGCGATCGGCGGTATCTTGCATCATCGAAAGGCTCTTGCAGCCATCTGCAACTCGACTACCAATAGTTATCGAAGGTTGAACTCTGCGAACGGTCCACTGTTTAAGGCTGGTTATTCAAGTTCGTCGCAACTCGCTGCCTGTCGAATTCCCTCACACACGACAAATCCGAAGAGCAAAAGAATTGAAGTCGGTTTTGCAGACGCTAGTGCCAATCCATATCTCGCATTTGCCGCAATTGTGATGGCTGCGATCGATGGAATCCAAAACAAGTTAGATCCTGGTAAGCCATTGGAAAAACTCGTTGCCGTTAAAGCTGAAGTTAATAAAGCCGATTGCAACAAAGCGGAAAACACAGGTCGTTCTGAAGACGGGCGTTTTCCAAAGTCGCTTTGGGAGTCTCTCGATCATCTTAAACAAGATCAAGCGTTCCTCTTGGAAGGCGATGTCTTTTCTACGGAGATGTTAGACCGCTGGATTGATCACAAAGAAAACGCTGAGCGAAAGGCGTTAGAATCGCATGCAACGCCAAGCGAGTATCTTCACTACTTCAACGGCTGATGCGATTCAAGATAACGCTATCCTCGATCCCAGCGTGTAGCAAAGATCCTTGCCAGCACCATAAAGACGAAAGCACACGTGACCAAGACTCCCAGTTCGAGTGTCAATTCTCTAACTGGTAATTCACGCCAGAAGATCTTGTTGTAGCCGTCTAATGCCCAAGCATTGAATGTGAACTGTCCTACCTGCTGGATAGATTCGCTCATCAAGTATCGCGGTACCATGCTCCCACCAAGAGCACTCATCGATAATATAAGAATAGTGGATACCCATCCGAGTTGCGTTCGCGTTTTGCACATCGCAGCCATCATCAATGCAAAGCTAGCCGCCGCACCTGAGGTGACGACAGTCATCACCGCGAAACCATCTAAGTGCCCGAGAAGATTCAGCCCAAAAAAGATTGCTCCCGCAGAGAACATCAACGTTGTTTGCAAGCATCCTACAATCACAAGATAGCACCACTTGCCCATCAGCAGATGATCCATGGTCATCCGACTGCATAGCAAACGTTCAAGCGTCGAATTTTCGCGTTCTTCTAAGATCGCTCCACTGGCCGTTGTAGCGCTGAAGAGCAGGAACATGACCGCGATACCAGCGGCGTACATCGCAACAATCGGGTTGGATTTGTTGGTTCCCAAAATATCGATGACTTCAATGGTTGGAACGGCGATGGTTGCCATGTTGCCCATTTCGAGACCAAGCGTTGGTTGTGACGAAAGTGCGATTGCGCGAACGGTTGGGTCGCTAATTCCTGGGATCGCTACCGATTGCGCTCCTTGAACCTGAAGCGAGGCGGCTTGTCTTGCCGCTTGAAGTTTTAGCGTTTCTTCCTGAGCGTGTTCGGCTTGTGCTGCCATGGATGCCTTTTGGACAAACGCAACGATGACTTGGCTTGCAACTTGGTCAAACGAATCCGCGAAGACCTCGATCGCGGGTGACTGTAAATCGTCAGACTCTGAGGTGTTGAGGATATGAGCATCTAGCTCTCCCAACTGCTTGCTGTCTGATTCGTCGTCGGTTTTTTTGCTGAACACAATCGCAGCGGTCACCATTCCGCGTCGAACAAGAGCCTCGGCGGATTCACGCGAGACAGGTTTTACCGAGTTCGAATTCGACGAGTCGCCCGTGTGGAATCGAAGCGATTTTGTGTTTTGGAGTAACGCGAGCGTTCGTTGCGTGACGTGGCTGTCGATTTCATCGCACGCTACCACTTTCAGCTTGGGTGTAGAGCCTCCGCTGCCGCGCGAACCGAAAATCCACGCGAAGATACTGAAAAACAGGATTGGAACGATGAACGTCAGCAGGAGTTCTGCTTTGTTATGCCACAATCGCAATAGGCTGATATGAATGATCGTTCGTATCATTCCCGCAACTCGCGTCCAGTTAGGTATATAAAAACATCGTGAAGGTTTGGCTGGTGCATTTCCAAATCGATTACGTTGCCACCACAGGTTCGTATTCGATGAAGCAGTTGCGGTAGTTCTTCGGCTGGTTCGTTGATCTCAGCGACAAACAGTTCAAGGGTAGGGTCCCATTCGAGATTGGGAATGCTGGCCGTAAGAAAGCCTTCGATTCGCAGACGCACCTGCCGTTCGCATCCGATCGTGTGCTCGATGAGGTCCATGATCCCTCCATCAGCGATCACTTGACCATCGTCGATGATCACAATGCGATCACAACGAGATTGTGCTTCATCCAAATGATGGGTTGTGAGAACAATCGTCGTGCCGTTAGCGCTCAGCTCATCAAGCATTTCAAAGATGCGATGTCGGCTTTGTGGATCGACACCCACAGTAGGCTCGTCCAGGACGAGCACCTGAGGGCGATGAAGGACTCCGCATGCAATGTTGACTCGACGTTTCATGCCACCGGAGAAAGATTTTGTTAGATGATCTTTTCGATCCTCTAGCCCAATCCATTCGAGTGCCCATGCAACGCGCTCTGTGAGTGTCCTTCCCGATAACCCATGAAGCCGCCCAAAAGCACGCAGGTTTTCCTTGGTGGTCAAGTCGCTGTAGATAGCCAAGTCTTGAGGCACCACTCCA
>JANODQ010000707.1:0-2438 GCA_031412775.1 Pirellulaceae bacterium
CATGAAAGCCAGCCTCGAGGTCGCGGCTCCATTTGAAGTCCTTGTCGCCCGTCTTCGTGATAACAACTTCGATAAGCTCGCCATCCAAGTAGACTTCGACTTCGCCGTCAGCAGGAATGTCAGCACCAAAGCTATTCGAGAGATACATTTTTGCATTGATCGTGTATTCGCCCGCGCTGCATAGAAATTTTGCCGTGGTCGATTCGTCCAACAAGATAGGTTCGAGATCAGCCAGTTGTATCTTCATGACGTTGGGATCAAGCGAGATCACGCGTCCAGAAACCCACTCAGCAGCTTGGAGATATTTTTCCAGGATGAGTGGGGAAAGGGTTAGGACTTCTCCCTGATTGTCAAACCCGTTTCCTACGTCATCCGAAACGAAGCCAATTTCTTTGGAAGGTTTTAAATCCAGTCCGAATAGATCGCGGACGGTGTTATCGTATTCGAACTTGTTGAGACGCCTGGACGTAACCGATGGAATCTCCGACGTGGCAGAGCAGTCGACTGCGGTGAGTGCTTGATGAATCCAGTTGCTCGTTCGTACGCGATCAATATCGGAAGGTTGCTCGGAATAGTCTTTCGGTGGCATAGCTCCCAAACGCACGATGCCTCGGATCTGCTCCCAGAGCGACTGCTTATCGCGAACGTTCTGTAAGTTTCGAAAGTTGGCGATATCCACCGAACTTTCTGCCGAATCTCCCTCGTGGCATTCGTAGCAGTACCGCTGGAGCATTGGCTGGACGGTTGTCGTGAACTCGTCTTGTAGATCACGATCTAGCTGAGAAACTTTCGGTTCAAGTCCATAGATTGAAACGGGAGACAGCATGCAAACGAAACCAATTACACCAATCGCGAGACGCGGTGCAAGATTTGTGATTCGTCGATGGAGTGTCAAAGTGGTCAGTCGTGTTTTGACAAAGTGGAATGCGTTGGCGGTCATAAATTCAGCTTTCTCTAGCGTTGATGAGAAACTGGGGGCGGGATTCACCAGAGCCAGGCGTGTTCTGTCTGCTAAACAAAGAGCGAGGCTAAGATTGAAGTAGGAGGCGGGAGGACAGGAGGGCTCGCAAATGGCGAATCGATCGAAAATGTTGGTGGGGGAGCGGTACCGGTCAACGAAAAATGAGTTGATCACATTCCGGCTAATTTACGGCGAGTACTAGTTTCCTCCATTAACGAGCTTTCTGCATCAACATAGTATATCATCCGACGAGGCTTGCTATTGGCAAGAACCCCCTGAAGATCAAACAGCCATGCCTTCGCTTCATTTTCCTAATTTTCCTGAGTACGACAAAACTCTATCATTCGTTACTAGTTTCACTCGTAAACAAGTCTCACGATATAAATTGCTTGCGGTGGCGATTTGTTGGAGTGGAGAGCGAGGCAATTTTTTGTCCTAGTCTGATTTTGGAAATTCAAAAAAAGTTCGTGCTATAATTTAAAGGTTGTTCATTCCTCTAAAGCGACCGTTTTTGGACTTTTCTTTTACCTTGTAAGCGTCTCTGAACATGAAAAGCACGCAGGATGACCTTTCAAACTTGGACCTTTCCGCTCCGGCGATGGGGTCGTTGAATCCGTCGTCGCCCGGCCTCGCTGTTTCCGGTCTACCGGGTGTCTCGGCACCCGAAGTGGAGGATGGTGTGGAGGCGATTCTTGAGGAGCAGCAACTTGAGCGTAGGTGGGCGTGGCTAGCGATTCCGGCTTGGCTGGTAAGCATGTTGATCCACGTCGCGATCTTGCTGTTTATGGCCGCGTATCACATACCGGGCGTTGGCGATGCAATTTCAGGAATGATTATGACGGCCTCGCCAACCGCGGACGCCCCAGAGGCCTTGGAAGAATTTGCGATGGAGTCTCCGCAAGCAGTCGAGGCGGAACAAGATCCATCCGAAGTCATCCCTAGTTCGACTCCTGTTTTGAATACAGCGATTAGCGAATTATCGGTCGGTGTGAAATTGGAAGCAATGGTCGCACCAGCCATGGCAAATCTTTCGCTTCCTTCGATGAGCGATTCATTGTCTTCTGCGTTGTTATCAAGCGGTGCAACTTCGGTAACGAAAAGCCTCAGTAGTCGGGGCAAAGTTGCCAAGCGAGAATTGCTAGAAAGATACGGCGGCAACGAAGACACCGAGAAGGCGGTCGCTGCTGCACTGAAATTTTTTGCACAGCACCAGCTAGCAGATGGTTCGTGGAGCTTTGTTCATAGTCTCGCTTGCAAGGGACAGTGCACCGACGTTGGCAAAGTGACGGCGGCCAATGCGGGCGCTACCGGATTGGTTCTCATGTCGTTTTTGGGCGCCGGTCAAAACCATATCGATGGCGAGTATAAAGAGGTAGTTGGAAAAGGCCTTGCGTATCTAATCAAATCAATGCGGGTTACCGGCAAAGCGGGACCGAGCTGGTACGCCAATGGCCAAGCGACTAAGTCGGGCGCGATG
>JANODQ010000708.1:0-5486 GCA_031412775.1 Pirellulaceae bacterium
TTTGGACTACCAGAAGATGGCAGATCAAATGAAGTGGAAATGGTCAGAAAAGGAGGCCGACCCGTTCCATTTCGTACGTCTCTATCCAGTAATGTATGACGTTAACATTCGTCTGTTGTCTGACCGAGCAAATGGCGCAAAGCCCATAATTGTCGAGTTTGGAAAAAACGATAAAGTCCATGCAACCATACAAGCACACGGCGCCACGGTATTTGGGATAAATGGTGACCGGATGACATATGTTGACTACACAACTGGAGCCCCTAGGGCGACTGTACGTCAGATTGATTTAGTATCGGGGATCGAACGATGGAACAGCATTGTAACGAATCTTCCAATTGGAAATGGTAGTTTCAATTTTATTGTTAGATATCGAATTGAAATGCTAAACGATGAGGTGATTTACATTTGGGGAACAGAGAACAACGGCAGGTTTGTTGAGATTTTAGACGCGAACACAGGGAAAAAGTTAGCTTATCGAGTCTTTCACTGAATTGAAACTAAATCGTTTGCACTTGATTTCCTGATTCACAGGCATAAGGTCGTTCGCGTCGCAAGTTAAACAGAGAGTTTACGAGATTGTTTGCTCATTACGCCGTCTTGTGCGGCCTAGGTTTGAGGGGCCAAAATAGGGATGATGATATTGAATGTCCTTCGGCGCCGTGAAGTGCGTCAACTGATGCAACTAGGAATTTCATAGTCGCTCACCGCAGTGAATCAATGCTGCGAAGTACATCTTCCACCGCGATCGCACGCATAGCCGAGTTATCATCGCTTGATTTTTTGTCGTGCTTTTCTGAATCGTCGATTTTTTGAATGCAGATATGGTCGCGTCCATAGGCACCCGAATAGCTTGCTCGCGTTGACCCGAACAAACCGATGCACCGAACACCAACGGCGGCGGAAAGATGCATTGGGCCTGTATCGGAACCGAGATAAGCAAACGATCGTTTGAGAATGCCGGATAGCGACATGAGCTGAGTAGGTGGTGCAAGAACCGCTCGCGGTGTTCCCGAATTGGCAACAATCCATTCGGCGGTTTCTCGTTCCTGAGGACTACCCCAAATCACTACTGAATTCAGCTGGTGATTCGTCGATGCTTCGCGAATCACCTCGGCGTAGCGTTCACGAGGCCAAACGCGACTTGGCCACCCCGCAGAAGCGTTCACGCACAAGTAGTCTTGCGGTTGAACTCCGATCTGCTTGAGCATCGCGTCTGCCTCGTTTGCAACTGCGGCAGGTTCTACCCAGTCAAAGGACGCTTGATGAGCCGAAGGAAGCGGTATCGAAAGCGGTTTCAGTAGTTCCAGTTGTCGATCGACGAGATGAAGGCTTTGTGGCGTAATCGCATCGTGGTAAAGCCACCAAGCTTTCTCACGCGACTGGGGTGATGCGAATCCGATGCGGCGTTTGGCTCCCGAAAGCCAACCGAGGGCCGCGCTTTTGAAAAGGCCTTGAGGATCGATGGCGACGTCGAACTTTTCCGCGAGAAGCTCTTTGCGAAGCGAAATCAATTCACTTGGACGTTTCAAGAATCCTTTTTTAACACGAATCACTTTGCTGATTATCGGCTGCGTTCTCAGGATCGCATCCACGCCACAGTCGACAAGCCATGTGATTCGGGAGTCAGGCCAATGACGTTTGATAGCTGCAACCATCGGCAACGTTTCGATGCAGTCACCAATCGCACTCAGGCGGACAATGAGGATTTTAGGATTCGTGTTTACGTTGTGTTTCACAGAATTGAGGTGGGCTGATGAAAATGTGTTTTATCTCGAGCCGCGGGCGCTAGTTTTGAAGTTGCTCATTTAGCCCCGATATGGGCGATAGCCTTTTGTCGGGGACGCAAGTCGCCGTTTGTATTACATAGCAAGTTCCGAGCCCCGAAGGGACGACAGCAATGTGTCGCTGTCGCGCCTTCGGGGCTTGAACCTCAAATTAAATAATGTCCCGGGGACTTGCGTCCCCGGCAGGAAGCTATCGTGCCTTCGGCACTAAAAAGTATGCAACTTCAAAAGGCGCTAGCCGTGAGTGTGATTGTCCAAGGTGAAGCGAAATCAAAACTCGTGGCTAGACCAATCGGCTCAGTTTTCATAAGGTTTGGCTTGAGGCGTTGTGCAACGAGGATTTATTCAAATCGCAGGAGCGCGTACTTCTTTTTGCCGCTTCGAAGGACCATGACAGTTTCGCTCGCCAAGTCGGACTCTAACAATTTGCGATCGCTGGTTTCGACACGGCGGTTATTGACGTAGATGCCCCCACCATCGACCAGTCGTCGTGCTTCTCCCTTGGATTGAGCGAGCCCGGCATGTACTAAAGCGTCGATAATCGAGAGCCCGGGTGCAGCGATTTGTTCTCGCGATAATTGCTGACTTGGGACATCTTCGAAAATGGCGTTCAAATCCGCATCGGATAGGTTTTCGATCTCGGCTCCAAAGAGAACTTGCGAGGCCGCCGTTGCCGATTGCAAACCCTGTGGACCATGCACCATTTGAGTCAGCGATTCTGCGAGTGCCTTCTGAGCGCGACGTTCTTGCGGATTGTCACGATGGGAAACTTCCAATTCCTCGAAAACAACTTTGTCGACATCGGAGAGGAACTTTAGAGTATTGAGAACATCGGCGTCGGCAACGTTTAAGAAGTATTGAAAGAAAGCATACGGGCTTGTTCGCTCGGCAGAAAGGTACACTGCCCCCTTCTCAGTTTTACCCATCTTGCGGCCATCGCTGGTTAGAAGGAGCGGGCATGTCATTCCGTAAAGCTGCTTACCATGCATACGCCGACCAAGATCGATTCCGGCGGTGATGTTCCCCCATTGATCGCTTCCGCCGATCTGAAGCACGCAGTCGTGTGACTTGGATAGATAAGCAAAATCGTAGGCCTGGAGCAGCATGTAGCTGAATTCCGTGTAACTCAGACCGACATCCGATCGTTCCAGTCGGCTCTTAACCGAGTCCTTAGACAGCATCACATTGACGGGGAAATTCTTACCCACGTCACGTAAAAAATTCAGGAAACTGAAGCCTTCCATCCAATCAAAGTTATTCACCACGACAGCCGCATTGGGGCCAGTGAAATCCAAGAAGCGTCGCATTTGCTGCTCGATACCAGCAACATTTTTTTCCAAAGTCTCTTTATCCAGAAGATTTCGTTCCTCGGATTTCCCGCTGGGATCACCAACCATTCCCGTGGCTCCGCCGACAAGTGCGATGGGGCGATGGCCGGCAAGTTGAAACCGTCTAAGCAGAGTCAACGGAAGGAGACTACCGACGTGCAGCGAATCCGAAGTCGGGTCGAAACCTGCATAGATGGTCGCAGGCTTGCTGAGCAGCGTTTGGATACCCACCGGATCGGTCGACTGGTGAACGAGGCCTCGCCATTGGAGTTCTTCAAGAATGCTTTGCATGGAGGTCGGAATTTCTATTGGTCCAATCGCGAGGAAACATCATCAAATATGACAGTCTAAAACTGGCTTATAAAACCTGAGCCGATGGTGCTAGCCACGGGTGTCGATATCGCTCCGTTTTGCCCGATAGCATCCGAGGCTAGCGCCTACGGCTCAGGAAAAATGCTTTGGGTTCATCGGTCCAGTCCTTTGAATCGAGACACTATCTAGTAACCAATCGGGATTTCAAGGCCACTTCCGCCCATCGCAAGTCGGCTTGGGTCGTAATCTTGATATTCATCGCGTTTCCAGCGACCAGTTTAACGGGGTGACCAAGAGCTTCCATAAGTTGAGCGTCGTCGGTCGGCGGGGGCGACATACTGGCGGCGGATGCGTAGGCTTTTTCGAGCCAATCGCGCCGAAAGACTTGCGGTGTTTGAGCTTGAAAGAGTCGGTCGCGGGAGACGGTGGCTTCGATGAGACCGTCGCTGTCGGTCCGTTTCACCGTGCCGAATATTGGCTCACCCAGAATAGCCGCACCCTGCTTTCTGGCGGCATCCATTACGCTTTCGATGTCGGCTTTGGAGACCAGGGGACGGGCTGCATCGTGAACAGCCACAAATTGGATTTCTGGTTTCAGTTTGGCGAGCGCGTTTCGAACGCTTTCCCATCTTTGGTTTCCTCCGGCGACGATTTCGATCCCCATGATCGCTACCGTTGCAGAAAACTTCTGTCGAATCATCTCGCGATCTTCGGCTTGAACGACCAGGATTGTTTGTTGAACGCAGGCAATGGAGGCAAATGTGTCGGCAGAATGTTGCCAGACAGGTTTTCCGCCCAAGAGAGCATAAACTTTGTTGATCAACGGATTTCCAAAACGGCTGCTCGATCCAGCGGCAGCAAGGATGACTGCGGTGTCTTGCAAAGGGAGAATTCCTTTCTTGGGGACGGAACACGCGGCATGGAATGACCATGGCGGAATTAAATCCGCTAAACTTGGACGCATTGTAGTCGTGTTAATGAGGTACGCGAGGGTCATTCAAGGTACGATTGTGCCTGATCGATGTTGGTGTTTGCGTTTGCTTTTTGTTTTCAGGTAGTAGCGGGAGAGATCTGTTGCCAAGTTATGTGGTCCGATGCGGTGTGATGAGAACCCTGCACGTGATGCAAGCCAAGCAGGATTTTGTTCGCGGCAACCGCGTCATCGCTCGGACCGCGCGAGGGATGGAACAAGGCGAGGTGCTTTGCGAGGCAACCCCCGAGACGATCGCAAAAATGTCAGAGACTGCTTCCGGGACGATTCAAAGATTACTTTCATCGCAGGATTTGACGGAAGTGCAGCACATGGAGCAAAACGCCACGCTGAACTTTGCCAATTGCAGACGTTTGATCCGAGAGCTTGATTTGGACATGGATTTGATCGATGTCGAAATGGTTTTCGGTGGTGAACGGATGGTAATCTATTACGTTTCAGAAGCACGAATTGATTTCCGTGACTTGGTAAAACGGTTGGCCACCGAGTTTCAAACTCGAGTAGAAATGAAACAAATTGGAGTCCGTGACGAAGCGAAATTGCTCGCCGACTATGGTGACTGCGGGAAGCCGGTTTGTTGCAATACGCACCTCTCGCAAATGCCTCCTGTGACGATGCGGATGGCAAAGCTCCAGAAACCTTCTTTGGATCCAAATAAAATCTCGGGGCGATGTGGTCGGCTGAAGTGCTGTTTGAGATACGAGTACGACCACTACGATGAAATCCAACGCGACCTTCCTCCAATCGGTAGCGATATTTTGACAGCCGAAGGACGTGGCTATGTTTTAAACCAGGAGATCCTCGCCGAGCAACTGTTGGTCGAAATGGAGGACCGAAGACGTATCTTAGTCGCCGCGACCGATGTGTTGACCGTTCTCAAACGAGGCTCGGGCGAGCGAAAGAGTCGCGGAAGCTTCAACCCTGAGTCGGTCGCTAAACCTTCGGAAGAAAGCAAACGGGAAGCGAATCGCGATGTTAATGTAGATAGAAAATCGAAACCCGAGGCTAGCGTTAACGGCTCAGAAGTCGCGGGTGACTCAGATTCACCTTCGCAGGAAGACGCGAGTT
>JANODQ010000709.1:0-4167 GCA_031412775.1 Pirellulaceae bacterium
GTCAACGAGGCGTACGCGCGGATGCTGAAGTCCGACGCAAACCCGTATGGCTTGCGACCGAAAGGCAGCAACAACTATTGGCATACTACGAGCTACTCGACCAGTCTGGTCTGACGCCGGTGGAAATGAGCCTAAGATTTGCCGTTTCCAATCCCGACGTGTCTACCATCCCAATCGGTTGCAAGACAACAGAGCAACTCGAAGAAAGCGTTCAAGCTGTCATGAAAGGGCCGTTAAGCACTGACATTCTTGAACGTTTAAATGCGATTGCGAAGATGGTACCTAATAGACCCTATGAGGAGCCGATGATTCTTCCGCTAGGTAAGTCGTACTACGGTCCAGGCATTGCCAATATGGGGTCCGCAGTTCAAGTTGGAAAATTGCAGAAGTAAAAAACGGGATTGAATTTTTAAGTCCCAAGTACTCATATAAGCGAATGTATCCATGAAGACGAACAATCACAGCTTACAAAAATCATCTAAGGCCTTTTTACTAGTTTGCTGTTGGTTGGCAGGAAATGTTTTGGTGGATGCGGATGAGATCAGCCATAGTTTTCTAGCTTGCGGAGAGCAGACTTATATTGTCGACGGTGGCGGAAAGAAGATTTGGACCTACCCTCATGCAACTCGAGACGGCTATGTTCTTGCCGACGGAAGTTTGCTTCTTACGCTCAGTAGATCGAAGCAGCATCCTGGGGGAGCCGTGATAAAAGTTACCGAAGGGAAAGAGTCCGTGGTTTGGAATGGGACTCAATCGGAAGTTAATAGTGCACAACCGACTAACGTCAACACGGTCGTTATTACCGAGGCCGGGCCTAAGCCAAGACTTTTAGAGTTAGATTATGACGGAAAGGTTACCGCAGAATTTCCGCTTCAATGTCAGAATAGCAATCATCACATGCAGACTCGCATGGCAAGAAAGCTTCCCGATGGAACTTATTTAGTCCCGCACCTGCTCGATTTTGGAGTGTTTACATACAACCAAGATGGAAATGTTTTAGGCAAGCTGGATACAACGGTCCCTGATGACAAACAGCGTTCGATTCATTCTTGGCCCTTTACAGCGATCCGCCATGGGGATGGTAGGACGCTAGTCTGTTGCACAAACGGAAACCGAGTGTTCGATTTTGATAAGCAAGGTAAAGTCGATTGGGAGTTAACAAATGAGGATCTCCCTGGACCATGGTTGCAGGATCCATGTGGAGGACAAGTTCTTCCAAATGGTAATATCGTGATAACTTCCTACGCTGCGGGGAGAAAAGATCCACAAGCGCCGAAACTAATCGAAGTCAACCGAGAAAAACAAGTTGTGTGGACATTCGCCGACGGGCAAAAGGCCGGCATTCATCACTTTCAAATTCTCGACACCGATGGCGTCAAGCTAACCGGTCCGATACTGAAGTAAGCGGAACGGTTAAAGCAGAAGAAGGCAAGATATTGATCTGCCTGATGAAACAAACGGAGTCGCTCGGATTTGATTGCAAAGCATCTTGAAATTGCAACCGAGGAGACGACTAAACCCATAGAGCGAAGTTGACATCATCCGATTTAGCGGGTGTCCCCGCGACCGCGTCCACACGACCGCGCCAACACGACCGCGTTAGCATTCGCGATCTTTCTGCCCGCGAATAGCGCGAATGATCGCGGATAAATGCGGGCCAGAACTGGTTAAGGAATCGTCCGAGATTCTTACTTCATTCGCGAAGATCCGCGTTATTCGCGTGCAAAGAATAGCGGAACTGATTAGTCACTCAAACTTCGGCGGGGCACAGACACCCGGGGACAACCACCAACGTCTTGCGACTGTGAAAAATTCTATGAAAATAACTCACGCAAAGGCGCAAAGAAGAGATGGCTGTCGTTTGCCGAACTCTTTGCGAGCTTCGCGCCTTTGCGTGGATATTTCTAAAGGGCGCACCGGCGGGACACTCGCAAACCAGATCGCTCGGATTTGGTTACAAGACAATTACAATTGGCGACCGAGGAAGCAGCTAAACACATAGCGAGCGAAGTTGCCTTCGTCGGATTTCCCTGGATTCCCCACGACCGCGTTAGCATTCGCGGGCAAAGAATAGCGAAACTGAATGTTCACGCAAACTCTGGCATATAGCCTCGTCATGCATTCACTGGTCTCCCAGCGAGGTCGACGTGGTCGCAATACCGAGGGCGAACGGAAAAGTTTCTGCCTTCTATGTTATGTCGGCTCGTGCAGATGGCCTCCTTCTCTGATACGAATCCCATTCGCCTGCACAATCTAAAGGCTTCCGTCTAGCAGTCGAAGAGACTGATTTTGATGGCTCAGTACGGCCCCCGTTAACACGCATGTAGGTCCTGCGACTGCTAGGATTCAAAAGGGCGAGTTCACGCAAAGGTGCGAAGACGGAAAGAAGAAATAGCTGTCGCTCGCCAAACTTTTTGCGAGCTTAGCGGCTTTGCGTGAAGATTTCTAGAGGGCGGCGACCGCCTCGCGTTCTCAAGGCATGAATGAACAACTTACAACACCAGTTCTTGTTTGACGATTGGTCTTACTTCAAAACAAAATGACAACAGAGGAAACAGCCAACCTCATTGTCTACAAAGTTGCCGCCTAAGGATTTCGCGGGTGTCCCTACGAAGTTAGCCACGGGTAATTGACAAACGGAATCATCTCTTCGACAAAGCATCTAAATTGAATAAAATGCTGCATCGATGTCGAGCTGACCGATCGAGTAACATGATAGAACCGAATCCTGAATGTCTTGGGAACAGCCTTCCAGAATGAGACCTCATAGGTGTGTCAGACCCAAACTCGCGCGTTGCCATCCTCAGCCTGTAGCATTGGCAATACAAGAAAGTTCGGGAAGGAGAACTCGCATGAAGTCCACCCGATATTCGCGTCGAGGTCCGATCATAACAAAAGGAATTTGTCGACACAAACCTTTACTTTTTCCGACTTTCGGTCCAAAGGTACCGTAACCAAGAATGAAAGAGTCGTCGATTTGCCGAAGTTCGCCGACTAACCAACGAATAATTCCTTTGTTGAGATCGTTGTATCGAATGAAAAGAGATTCTCCATCGTCGACTCGTGATTTTCCCAAATGGGTCCGAAGCGGCAGTTTGGAAACTGTATTCGGGCCGTATCGGAAGCAGTTGTACCCGATGCCTTCGGTACTATTGATGGGATTAAACGCTTTTCCTGTCCAAGGACCGTGAATATTAAAAGCCAATCGAGTAAAAAAGCTGGTGAGACGGTTACCTTGATTGAGTAATTCCGCGTCATACTCGCCCACTAATTCAGAACAAGCAGGTGGTTTGAGGCTCTTAAAGAGATTTCTCAATTCACTGCGAAGCATTCCACGCAATCGGCCCAAACACTTTTGCTGCTGGGCGGTAAATGGGCCTTCAATACTCATTTTGCATCCTCTTTGAATGAAGTCAATTTTGGTGCTCTAGCAACACCAAAACCTCTCTCGTGCGGGTATTGCGATCTCATCCAAACGCTTATAGAAATTTGCAAGCGTTGGGTCAATAGAAAAACGTATTGGATTGACTGGCCAGAATTGGGATCATTATGAAAGACTGAGTGGTAGTCCGTAAAAAACATCGGACCAACCAAGATAAAAAGCAACAACACGAATCAAATAAAAAACCCCTTGTTGATTGCTCAACAAGGGGTTTGTTAAAAGACCGGCGATACCTACTTTCGCATTGGTATACACTATCATCGGCTCCGAAAGCTTAACTACTGTGTTCGAGAAGGGAACAGGTGTGGCCTTTCGGATATGGTCACCGGAGAAGTCACCTAGACATGTCTGCCTAGGTGACTTTTGTTTGGATTGGTAAATGGTTTTCTACTCGGCTGTCTTTGCACTTTGGCTTTCGACAACCGCACATACATTGTGAAACGATCATTATGAATCATGACTCTATAAAGAGTGCAGGATTCCGATGATCAAGCTTTCGTCCGTTAGTACCAGTAAGCTGAACACCTTACGGTGCTTACACATCTGGCCTATTAACCTGATCGTCTATCAGGGGACTTTCGCTTAAAAGCTACGAAACCTAATCTTAGAGAGGGCTTCACGCTTAGATGCTTTCAGCGTTTATCCTTTCCGTAGTTAGCTATCCAGCCGTGCCACTAGCGTGACAACTGGTACACCAGAGCTACGTCCAACTAAATCCTCTCGTA
>JANODQ010000710.1:0-3777 GCA_031412775.1 Pirellulaceae bacterium
GGATACGTGCCGTGATCGATGTCGAGCAACGAACCTTGAGCCCCTTCCATCAAGAGTTGCTTACCGGCCTCAAGCTGATCCAAAACAAAATGAGTCGTGTCCTTGGACAGAGGTCGAAGCCGCTCGCCCCAGCCGCATGCCATTTCATAAATTGCCGACGCGTTTAGCGAGTCTAATTCACCATCATCAGCCAATGCAGTCAGCCAACGTCGTTTGTATTCCGTTATCTCTTCGATCCGCTCCTTGAGATTAGGAGCCAAAATATCCGCAAGTCGCATCGCATGAGTTCGCCCCACCTTGTCGCGGTAGCATGGCCCGATTCCTCGAAGAGTTGATCCGATACTTTCGCCACTGACGATTTGGCGGTTCGAGATTCGATCTTCAACGATATGCCAAGGCATCACCAAATGAGCACGCTCGCTGATCATCAAATTTTCCAGCGGGTTGATGCCGCGAGCCTGCAACCCGTCAAGTTCCTTGAGAAGCGTGGTCGGTTCCATCACCACACCAGGAGCGATCACATTGGTGACGCTGCGATGAAGAATGCCGCTTGGGACGTGGTGGAGCTTGTAGACTTGATCTCCAGAGACGACCGTATGCCCGGCGTTCGCGCCCCCTTGATATCGAACTACCACATCGTGCCGGGGCGCAAGCAGATCAACCAGCTTCCCCTTCGCCTCGTCACCCCACTGAAGACCGATCACACAAGTTGCTGACACGACAATCCTACTTCCCGAAAGTTAGTGAAAACCAGGGGGAGAGTCTAAGGCTGAACAGCTAATTTGGTCAAGCGTTCTTTGGAGTGCTCCGGCTCGGCGGAGCTTTGGAGGAGACGACTCTCAACCCAGAGCGATCATCATGCTTTGTGGAGGGAGACCCGAACTAGCCAGAATCTCTGGCCCGGGAAAGCTGCGACAAGTCGCAGCACTCAAAAGATTTTGGAGTGCTCCGGATCAGCGGAGCTTTGGGGTAGGCGACAGTAAATTCATTGCGATTATGGTGTTTTGTGGAGGGAGCCCTGAAACGGCCAGAATCTATTTCCCGGGAAAGCTGCGACAAGTCGCAGCACTCAAAAGTTCCGAAGCCTTTTCGACTACGCCTTGCTTGCGTATTCGGCACCGAAGAATTCCTTGCTGCCATCGACGCTTGGCTTGATCGTTCTCTTACCGGCCTTCCAGTCGGCAGGGCAAACTTCGCCATTCACTTCGAAGTATTGAAGGGCCTGAACCATACGAAGAGCTTCATCCACGCTACGTCCGAGCGGCAAATCGTTGACAACTTGGTGGCGAACTACGCCCGCTTTGTCGATCAAAAACAAGCCCCGTAAAGCAACTGCGTCGCCGAGCAAAACATCATAATCCCTAGCGATTTGCTTGTTCAAATCGGCAACCAGAGGATAATTTACCGGTCCGATCCCGCCCTGAGTTCGTGGCAAATTCCGCCATGCCAAGTGCGAGAAGTGGCTGTCGACCGAAACTCCGATCACTTCAACGCCCAAGTCGGTAAATTCGCTGCATCGATCCGAAAAAGCAATGATTTCTGTCGGGCAAACAAAAGTGAAGTCGAGCGGATAAAAGAACATCAAAACATACTTGCCTTTGAATTGGCTCAAAGTCAATTCGGCAAAGGTGCCATCCTTAAGGACAGCTTGTGCTTTGAAATCGGGTGCCGGTTTAGTTACGAGAACTGCCATAAGTCGAAAACTTTCTAAAATCTGGTAAGTGAGAAATCGTGTCCGCGGTACGGGTTTCACTCCATTGTTGGCATTTGGTCAAGTTCTGTAAATTCAGGGTAGCGAAAACTTTCGTCCGTCGTCATAATTCGCGATTCGTAATAGCGGTTTTCAGTTCGGTAAAAGCCCGAAGCGAGTCCGCTGCCCCTGGAAATATGTTCATTTTTGAGAGAATTTTGAGGTCGTCATGGCCAAATCTAAGAAGAAAAAGGAAACCACCTTCCTCGTTTGCCAGGAAACCGGTGAGTACAACTACTCAATGCTGCGAAAGACTGGTGGCGAAAAGCTTCAGTTAAACAAGTACTGCCCAAAGCTGCGAAAAGTTACGCTTCACATCGAAAAGAAGAAGTAATCATCGCTGCCCGCCGCTCCTGCGACGGAAGTGAGCGTAGTGCAGGATTTTCGCAGGATGAATCGACTCGACAGTCATTTGATCTGAGGCTTTGATCCAAGTCAGTGATTTGTTGCCAGTCAGTCTGCTTAGTAAGAAGCACGTTGAGGAGCGACCTGCGACACGAGACAAATGCTTCAAATTCTTTAGGATATCGGTGTCGGCATGGAAAAGCTCTGGCGTTGGCGACCCACGGACACCGGAGCCGTGGAAGACCTGAGTCGATCCGCATCGATCTCCCCGATCGTCGCTCAGATGCTTGTAACCCGGGGTGTTTTCGACGCCGATGCTGCCCGTGCGTTTCTTCATCCGAAGATGAGCGATCTGCGTGATCCCGAACTGCTCCCAGGGCTCACAGAAGCCGCCGACATGCTCTTCTCGGCAACTCGTCAAGGCAAATCGATTTGCATTTACGGTGACTATGACGCTGACGGAATGACCGCAACGTCAATTCTTGTCAACTGCTTGAAAGCCCTTCATGCGAACGTCTCTTACTATGTCCCGAATCGACTTGAAGACGCTTACGGTATCAGCAAGGATGCCTTAAAAAAGCTCGCAAGCCACGGCAAGCAAACTATCGTTTCGGTTGACTGCGGGATTGGATCTATCGAGGAAGCGAAACTCGCAAAAGAGCTTGGACTGGAATTAATCATTACCGACCATCACACGGTAGGAAGCGAGTTGCCTGACGCTGCGGCAATCGTCCATCCAGCGCTGCCAGGCTTTCAATATCCATTTGCCGGATTGTGTGGCGCGGGCGTTGCCTTCAAATTGGCTTGGGCCGTTTGTCAACGTTATTCGAATGCTGCCAAGGTGACCCCTGAACTTCGCGAGTTTTTGCTTTCCGCCATGGGACTCGCTGCAATTGGTACCGTCGCCGACGTTGTCCCTTTACTCGACGAAAATAGAGCACTCGTTAAACATGGATTGATCAGTCTTTGCAAACGTCCGAGCATTGGTATCCAAGCTCTCCTCAAAGAAATCTCGCTCCACGAGAAAAACGAAATTACAAGCGAAAATGTTGGCTTTGCCATCGCACCTCGGCTCAACGCGGCGGGTCGACTTGGGCAAGCCCAACTGGCTGTCGAGCTGATGACTACTAGTGACCCTCAACGCGCAGAAGCTCTTGCGATTTACATCAACAAGCTTAATGAAGATCGAAAAACACTAGAACAAAGCGTCTATCTTGCGGCCTCGAAACAAATTAAAGAACAGTGCGATTTGGACAGCGAGCCCGCACTTGTCCTGGCAGGCAGCGGTTGGCATGCGGGGGTTATCGGAATTGTCGCGGGCCGAATCGCAGAGAAGTACCAACGTCCAACAGTCATTATCGCCCTTGATGCGATTGGCCAAAAACCAGGCGTGGGCTCCGCCAGGTCAGCCGGCTACATCGATTTGCATCAGGCTTTCGAGGAGTGTCGCAGCTACTTGGTTTCTTGTGGAGGCCATGCGGCAGCGGCTGGACTTCGAGTCGAAGAATCAAATCTTGCCGCCTTTCGACAGGCCTTTCAAGAAGCTGTCTCTGAGCAACTTGGCAATCTCCAGATGATTCAAGAAGTTCACGTAGATGCTCAAGCGACCCTCAACCAGCTCGACCTCGCGACAGTCCTTCAGATCGAGCAGATGGCACCGTTTGGCTCGCAGAACCCGCGTC
>JANODQ010000711.1:0-3466 GCA_031412775.1 Pirellulaceae bacterium
CGCGATTCCCTCGGGGGTCACCAGGATGTTGCCTGGTTTGACATCCCGATGAATGAGTCCTTGTTCATGGGCATGCTGGAGTCCGAGGGCAGCTTGCATAATGATTCCTGCGGCTTGCTGAATCGGCAGTGGGCCGCGAGATTTAACAAGCCTCCGTAAATCCATTCCCGGGATATACTCGGCGACCAAGTAATGGACATTCCCGTCCTGTCCAGCGTCATAGGCTCGCACCAAATACGGGCAATCCAGTTGTGCTTGCATCCTGATTTCGCGGCGGAAACTTTGCAGCGTCTCGGGGGTCGCTTTGTGGATCGGAAGAACCTTCACCGCGCACTCTCGTCCCATGACTTGGTGTACCGCTTTGAAGACCTGTCCCATTCCGCCCTGACCGATCCAGTCGGTGATAATGTAGGGTCCCAGTGAGAGCTTGGTGCGTCCCGAGCAAAGCTGGTCAGACTGGTAACGCGTGAGAATCGATTGCTCGACCAAAAGGTCTGCAATTAGTCGGTCGGGAAAGCTATTTGCAAGACCCGCCAAGTTTTCTGCCAGGTTTTCTGCCAGTTTTGCGACCGCTCGGTCTGCTGCTTTCGAGCCAACTCCTTTTTTATCCTCTAATTGTAAGCGGTGCCGAGCAAGTCTACGTACGAAGTCTAACTGGGACGGCGTGACTAAACCGCTGGCTAAAAGTGTGTTGGAAAATGGGTTCTCGGTTGCATTCATGGAACTTACGGTATACTCGTTTAGTCAAACTGCGTCTGCGGAGCAGACGTGATTTTCAAACCACCTTATCAGAGTTAGTTTACAGCGAATGGATGGCAGAGTCATTGCGATCGGCGACATTCACGGATGCGTTGACGCGTTACGGGCATTAGCAGAATCGATACAACCGACACCCGACGACACGTTGGTGCTGCTGGGTGACTACGTAGATCGAGGTCCACAATCGAAGCAAGTCATCGATTTTTTAATTGGCCTCCGGGAATCTTGCAAGTTGGTGTGTCTGTATGGAAACCACGAAGAGATGATGGCGGACGTGGTTGTCGATGGGAATCCGCCTTACGATTGGCTAAGGTATGGCGGCGTAGACACCTTGGATTCGTATGGATTTGTTGGGGATCTTTCGGTTGTTCCTGTTTCGCATCGGGAGTTCCTCGAGGAGCTTGTCGAGTTCTATGAAACGGACTCCCACTTTTTTGTTCATGCAAACTACGATCCAACGCTGCCACTGGACGACCAACCGAGTGACCTTTTGCGATGGATAAAGCTCTCTGAGATCATCCCGGAACCTCATCAAAACGGGAAGATAGCCATTGTCGGGCACACTCATCATCGGGAAGGGGAAATTTTCCAACTTCCTCATTTAATTTGCTTAGACACTTACTGCTACGGTGGAAAGTGGCTTACGGCGATGGATGTAAGGAGTGGCCAAGTTTGGCAATCAGACAAAAACGGAAATCTCCGAGAATTCATTTGAATCCAGCAAGTGATCTATGGATAAGTCTTCAAATGAAATCGACGAAATCGCTGTCCAATTAGAGGGTCTAGATTGGCACCAGTTTGGCAAGGAACTCCTAGCTGAAAAGAGCGATGGTGAAGAAGCCTCCAGCACTCCCTTACGCAAAATCATCATCGGTCCCTGCAAGGGAGAATCGATGGTTGCTTCGGGCTGGCATGGAAACAACGCAATTGTTCTGGACGGTGATATAGGCGACTACTGTTTAAGCCACTTCCACGGTGTCGAAGCGGATGTTAGAGGCAACATCGGACACTGCGGAGCCCAAGCGATTCAATCCGGATCCATCATCATCCGGGGACACGCTGCAGATGCAATCGCAGCCTATGGCACCAGTGGACTGGTCGCTGTTTATGGGAACGCCGGCAAGCGGGCGGGCGTCGCTCTCGACGGAGCCGACGTGCTTGTGCGAGGTTCAGTCGGTTCGCAAGCCGCTTACGCAATGCGTTCAGGTTCGCTGATTATTGGCGGTTCATCTGGAGCAGAACTTGGCAAAGGCATGCTGGGCGGAGTCATCTACATTCGTGGAGAACCCACAAGCATTGCCAACCATCTAAATGAAGTAAGGATGCGAGAACCCGATCGAATGCGGCTTGCTCTAATACTTCTCAAGGCCGGTGTGAAGTCAACCGGCCGCGAGTTTCGTGTATTTCGCCCTGATGCTTGATCAAATGCGTTTCGTCCAAAGTCCTCGGCTTATACTATAAAGCTCACATCCATGTCGAATTCAAATACGCCGAATTCAAAAATTGCTCCCGCTGTGGATGCGTCTTGGCAAATCGAAGTTGATTCAAGCAACCAAATCCAAGAAGCCCCATCGCAAACATTGCTTCATAAGTTTTTTAGCCACAACTCCCTTTGGATTCAAAGCGATAAAGACTTCGCACAAACGCAACGAAAGTCGAACGCTTACGCAAGCCAAATGGCTTGGATAATCCATTGTGCGAACGCGAAAAAGGCAGAACCCTGTTCACCATTAGATTCCACGAGCGACCACGATGCGTGGATTCAGATCGCTCCGATCGCTTACAACGCCATGCCTTCCGCCACTACGTTGTCGAGCTATGCTGCGATCGAACTGGCATGCTATGAAATCACCGCCTTTGAGGACGAGGAAGCAAGCGACAAACGTACAAACGACGAATTGAGTCTTGAGCGACTACGGATTCATTGGCCGCTGGACGTGGAAAATCCGTCGCAAATGTCATCCAAGATTGACGCACTTCGAGCCCTCACAGAGGATGACAAACCGATCGGTCTTGCTATCCCGCTAGTCAGCTTAAGCGATGGGTTTTTCGAATCGCTTCGATGGCTACTCGACTGCCGTCCTGATTGGATTCACTGGTTGCTACCCGCGGCACGCTTGGGCGACGATCACGAAGCGATTGACTATCTAGTAAATGATCCGTTTATCGTCCTGGAGTCGATCCAGAAATGGCAGACTAAATCTACGACAAGCGATTCAAGCATGCCAGCGATTGTCATCGAACATTCTTGGAAAAGCGGATATCAGGCTGCGGAAATGATTCGAAAAGGCGCAAACGCGGTCGTGTTACCGGAAAGCTCTCAAATCGTTCAACACGCGAAACAGCAAGCGACCTCGCTTTCCAATCGCGACTTAACTTTTACAGGAAGCTCATTAGGTGCAACACTTGGTTATACTCCCAGTTATTTCTTGCCACCCATATCACAAACAGCCGATCATCCCAATTCCGACACCCCACAAGCCTTAAATGTCTTCTATCGCCAATTCAAATCATTTTTAGAATGGTCTGAATCATGAACAGCGAGATGGATACTCGTTTACGGTTCACGTTAAAGTTAAACTATTGAAAGAGTACGACTGGCTGATCGCAGACCAACGCAATTGCATTTGTTGCAAACTATAAAACGTCCCTAAGCATCGACACAAACACATCATCAGATCAATTTCATGCTTACTTCCAGCTCCAC
>JANODQ010000712.1:0-5034 GCA_031412775.1 Pirellulaceae bacterium
GCAATCCGATTGCCGCGCGGACATCGTTATAGTCGGCGAGTCCATGATCGCGACCACGTTGGATGTTCAAGCTTGCAAGATCTAAGCCACCTTGCCCTGGTGCTCCGAATAAAAAGTTACGAACGCTTCCAACGATCTTTAAATCCAGTTCCGATGCAGGATCGCTCGCAAGGTACTTGAAGACAGAATCGATGGACTCGGTTTTAAAGATTCCGGGATTAAAGAACGCGTCGCTTAGCGAAACTGGATCACTAATTTCTACCCCGTTGTTATCGAGAAATTCAACATCGTCACCGAGCAAGCTGTGCCCGAAGCGGAACGCGGCTGTGGAGAACTCGTTGCTGAGCCCTGGATTCACACGAGGGTTGTAGCCTGTGTAGCGAGCCATTGCATTGGGACCGAGAACCGCTGGCAGCCACTCATTAAAAGTGATTGCTTGAATCTCGCCGACAACCATGGCTCGCGCCTTCAAGTAAAGCTCTTGATCGGTCAGTGCTGGATTCTGAGAAGCCAATCGCGTCGCGATACGATTGTGCTCGCGAACGAAAAGAGTTTGCAACCCAATCAGCTCGATGTTTTCATTTCCTCGCACATCTCCGGTTGCGTACATTTGATCATCCGGCACTCTCTGAATGTTTGCTTGTTCAACCGTACCATTTGGAAAGTTGGTCGAGTTATTGAGAGGTAACATGCCATCGCTACCAAGCTTTAGTTTTCCGCCTTGCATGGTTCGCAAAGCAGTTGCGGTTTTTATGTCGGACCCGTAGATCATTGAACCGTCGATCCAGGAGGTCAGGTTATTAATTTGTTCGCGAGGATTAGAGGCGCTCGTTCCGGTTGCTGGATCGAAAAAAGATCGCACAGTTCGGATCGCTTTCGTACCCGTTCCTGCTGGGTCAAAGTAGGGGTCTCCGGTTGGAACGCTGATCGCCATTGGTTCCGTGGTGCCGGTAGGTGTTAGTCCCATGTCGTGATCGATAAACTGTCCCCAAGCATAAACGAACGCCGACAAGTTGCGATCGCTGATGATATCTTGAGCTCCTTGGTCAGCGAGAACATTACTGATCTCACGAGGACTGGGACGATCGGTTCCACTGGGAGTCGAAATCCCGTCCCCATATTCGGGTCGTGCTAAACGGATCAGCTTCTCATTGGTGCTTCCCCATTCGCTTTGGGAGAGGTTATTGCCAGTCCCATCTATCGAATACGTAGGCATGGGACCGGAAGCGAGAAACCCTGCGAGATCAACCGCCATCAATTCGCGTCGCTCAAGTTGCTCCATCTTCAGCGCGCGTTGGCGACGAGTCTGTTTTGGACTCTTCATGATGTACCTAACCTTCTAGAAAAGACATGTCCGAGAAAAGAGTAGCGTGAGTACAGGAGGATTCCTGGCTACGTCCTCATCGTAGGTGCCCCAACCTGAAGCAAAGGTTAAGAAAGGCTTTGAAAATCGCAACAAATCCGATTAACGACCTTTCAGACTCCTTAAGTTCTACTTTTTCGCAACACAACCTTCTAAGGGTTTAGAATTTTCCCAGCAAATTATCGTCGATCGAAATGCATGCTGCGCTGACGAAATCTGAGCCGATGGCGCTGGCCCAATGTCACCTACTTTCTATCAAAACTGTTTGCTTTTTCACCAGCCCAGCCCAGCCCAGGGGGCCCCACAAATGTACGAGGGTAGAAGGCCATGCGTGGGTAGCACGCCAAAAAGGTTGAGACGGTTGGAACGAGCCCGAGCCGTCGCTGGGCACGGGTGTGAGTGTTGCTGATTACTTCCAGCCGTTGCGAAGATGTTCGGCGATCTCGAAGGCGACTTCGAGTGCTTGTTCGTAGTTCAGCCGCGGGTCTAGCTGAGTTTGATATGCGGTCCCCAAGTCGAATTCGGTTAGTCCGGCTGCGCCTCCGGTACACTCGGTGACGTTTTCGCCTGTGAGTTCAAGGTGGGCTCCACCCAGTCGTGAATCGCAAGCGGCGTGAATTTCGAAGGCTAGTTTTAGCTCCTCACAAATATCATCGAAACGCCGCGTCTTGCGACCGTGCTGGGTCGATACGGTATTTCCATGCATCGGATCACATATCCAAAGAACTCGTTTGTTGAGCTCGCGAAGACGTTCAATCATAGGTGGTAAGCTACTTGAAATCTTGCTTCGTCCCATGCGATGAATCAAAGTCAATCTGCCCGGTTCATTGGTTGGGTTCAACATGTTGACCATCTCGACTAATTGATCGATTCCCATGTTGGGACCGACTTTGACTGCGATGGGGTTGCGAATTCCTCGGAAGTATTCGATGTGAGCACCTTTGAGATCTCTTGTGCGATCTCCAATCCACGGCAGGTGTGTCGAAAGATTGTAGTACCCGGTTCCACGAACGCTGGGACGAGTCAAAGCGGATTCGTAGTCGAGATGTAAAGCTTCGTGAGAAGTAAAAAAGTCAACTCGTCTCAGTTCCTTCGGGTCTGAGCCTGCGATGGTTTCCATGAACCGAATCGAATCGCCGAGCGACTCAAGCAACCGCTGGTAACGTTGTGCGACTTCGCCGGAAACTTGATTAACAAAAACAAGGTCCCAGTTTTCTGGATGATGCAGATCCGCAAATCCGCCTTCGGACAGCCCACGAATAAAGTTCATCGTCAATGCAGATCGCTCGTAGCCGCGAAGCAATCGCATTGGATCGGGCTTGCGAGAGGCCGGTGTGAATTCGTTGTCGTTGATGAGATCACCACGATAGCACGGCAGAGTGACTCCGCCGCGAGTTTCCGTATCGGAAGAACGTGGCTTGGCATATTGGCCCGCCATACGACCTAGCCGAATGATTCGGCAGCGTGCACCAAAAACGATCGCAAGACTCATTTGAAGCAAGACTTTTAGCTTGCTCGCAATGGGCTCCGATTGGCAGCCTTCGAACATCTCGGCACAGTCGCCGCCTTGAAGTAGCCACGCTTTTCCTTGCTGGGCAGCAGCGATCTCGCTACGCAGGTGGTCTACCTCCCAACTAGTCACCAACGGAGGTAGCTTTCGAAGTTGTTCCAAGACGGAAGCGAGCAAAACAGGATCGTCGTAGGTGGGTTGCTGTGCGATCGCAAGACCTTGCCACGAATCCGGAGACCAACCTGCTAGCATCACACACCTGATTGAACGGAACGATAAACAGAAAAACGAAATGGGAAGCTAACAAGCGTGGTTGCAAACGCCGCTTTTAGCAACCCCAGACGCTACATTTTGGTCATACAGTTTTGCGGTGGCTGGGCAGAAACCGCGTCGTGATTTGTCCTGATTAGATTTTTGGGTAGTGGAATTCGTCAGAATTCCAATGTTGGTGAACACGGCTGTCGAACCTAGGGCGTTCAAATGTCTTACGACATCTGCTACGAGTCATGTCCCAGCCCGTTAGGCTGGGCGTACTTGAACGACCGGATTCGAGCACGAGCACCGACTTCGACTGAGAACGAGCACGAAAATACGGGGAACGATGCGTCTTGTGTGTCCAAAATCGCAACTTCAAAACTAGCGTTATCGGCTTAGGGAAACGAATTCTATTTTGGTGGAGGATCGTCACCCGTGGCTAGCGCCATCGGCTCAGGTTACTCGAGGGAGGTTACTTTTTTTCGTTCGACCACGCTTGCATTGGAGGTTCGGTCGAGAGCCGTCTTGCTGATATCAATCATGACTCCGCCGCTGACCACGGCGGCGATTCGGCCGCCGTCAGTTTTTCTCCATGCAGCGATCGATGGGACCCATTGAATGGGGAATGCAACTCGAGGTCGATACTCGTCGCTTGATGCGATCGATAAGGGCCTGTTGTTTCGGTCCGGGGTTTCTTCGGTGATGACTTGGAGTGCCACTGCCAAATCGAAAATGTGTCGTAGCCTTCCATAAGCGGAGAACTGTTTTTGAAGGTCCGGAAATGAATGAGTAAAACTGTCGGCAAATGCATCGGCGGCGGGATCTTTTTCGGCTGCATCGTGACGTACTCCGCGATCATCCAGGAACTGTTTCTGGCTGAGCACACGAATGGTTGATGATTGGATTGAAAACACGTCACCTGATTTGTCTACTCCGATCGAAACTGCGGCTGGTAAAGCGAACCACCATCGCACCATGCTGTTGCCGGGCATAGTTCGGGCTTTTTCACATGCTTGCCAGTAATTGAGGACGTGCGAATTTAATGGGCCGCGCGTCACATCGACCATCCCCATGCCGACTCGCTTCATGTGTTCGTCCGCGACCAGCAGCGCCATCGCGGTGGGCGAGTCGTTCGACAAGCCAAAGAATGTCGCTTGTTGATCACCGAGAGTGTCTGAAAGAAATTGAGTTGCTTTTTCAGGTTTCGAACGGAGCTGCCTTACGAAGGCGTTTGTTTTCACTTGCTCGGAGAGTTTTTGAAGCGACTCGGGGACGGGATCAATTGAACATCCAAGCGGCCCCTTCCCATGAAGGACTAATGACGCGACGCAGAGAAGGTCTTCTAGGAGCACAGGCGGTAATCCAGTGCTTCGCGAAACCAAGTTACCGTTAGTATCTAGCACTAAAGCACCAGAGGGTCCGCCGATAAACCACTCGTGTGTCTTTGGGTCACGCGCGACGTAATCAATGCGTGATAAACCACCCAAGAGTTCAAGCCCGGCAGAAGATTTTCGATCAGCTCGGTTCAATAAATCGTCGACCTCGCGAATTGAAATCCACCGAAGGACTTCTTCGCTATTTATCCCGATCGCGTCGAGCATGGGGACGGCGGTGAAATCGCTTTCTGTTGGTTGTCGTTCGTTGATTGCGGCTTTCGGTTTCGCCCCGGTAGTAACTCGGGTAGTAACTCGGGTAGTAACTCGCGTTGCGGTTGGTCCTGCGGGTGTCGAGCTCTTTTCGCGGTGAAGCTTTCCTGCGGGATCAACCCACACACCTCCGATGAAGGTCTCGATCTTGTCTTCACCCGAGTCCCACTGGCCATCGACGGTGGATCGAATCAATGCGATGAGTTCTGTGAAGTCCGCAAGTGCTTGGGCTCCCGCGCGGCCTGGGCTGGAGGACGCTT
>JANODQ010000713.1:0-11314 GCA_031412775.1 Pirellulaceae bacterium
GACAGATCCCTTTTCAGGTGCAAAATTAACAACAGCAGCGGAGGTCATGTTTTTCTCACTTGGAGGGAATATTTTGGATTGTTAGGCATGAAAACTTTAGCAGGAATCATTTGAAGCTTATCAATTATCATGACGGATTCACTTAGAGCAGCTTGCGGAATGGATCGCATCACAAATCATGCGAAGCGAGCTCTCAAGGTTTCCGTCAGCGGTTTTAAAGGAGTCAGCGTCGATGGTCAGTGGTGCACCGAGAACGACTAGCGGCGCACCGTACGACGGGCATAGGATTGCCTGTTCCAGCGACAGCCCACCGACTGCTTGAACTGGTATCTTTACCGCTTCACAAACCTCACGGAGTTGATCCAGCGGACTTGGCATCCGAAGGCCTCTTGCCGCGATACCTCGACGCTCGTCATAGCCGATGTGATGGATGACAAAGTCACAGCCAAGATCTTCAAGGCGTTTCGCTCCTGCAAGCATATCTGGGCAAACCATGTTGTCACCCATGACTTGAACACCGAAGTCATGTCCGGCTTTTACAACACAACGAATCGTTTCCTCGTGAGCTCTTGCCATCACGACCACATGGGTTGCACCAGCACGCGCCATCATCTCTGCTTCTAGATAGCCGCCATCCATTGTTTTGAGATCCGCAACAATCGGAGTATCAGGAAACTCGCTTCGCAAAGCTCGAATTCCGTGAAGCCCCTCGGCAAGGATAAGTGGTGTGCCGGCCTCAAGCCAATCAACCCCCGCTCGCAGTGCCATACGCGCTGTAGCAATCGCTTCAGCAATATTAGTCAAATCGAGAGAAATTTGAACGATGGGTTTCATGATGGTCGTTACAGTCAGATTTGAAGTCTGCTTCTTGTCACATTGAATTGCAGTGAGTCTAAAAGACTTACGCTTGATTGTCTTGGATACTCATGCCAAACTTTGGTACGAAAACGCCAATGATAAAACAAGACCGAGGCAGGCGTATTCGTGTAACGCTAACCTACCCGACAATCATGGGCTTCGCAATGAATCGTAAAGACTGGCACTCGATGATCAAGCTACACGCATCACTTTGGTTGTTCGTAATCATTTTAATTGCCCAAACGCAAGCGGATGATGTTATTCGACTACCTGAAACGCCAGGTCCTTACACAGTCGAGCAGTGGAAAAAAGATTGGCCGCGGTGCGAGTTTGAAGATGGAATCCAAGAAGGACGCGTGGAGGTGATCCGAGCTGACGAAAAGTCTTGGCTGCGTGTCAATTATGCGAAAGGAGAAATTGGACCGGACAAGAACGGTGCCGATTGGCGATGGCCTTTTGGTGATCGAGAAAGCGCTGAGTTGAAATACACGATGCGTTTTTCAACGGAATTCGATTTTATGAAAGGTGGGAAACTTCCGGGACTCAGCGGTGGCCCCGAGAACATCAGTGGAGGGAAAACTGCAGACGGCAAAAATGGTTTTTCAGCAAGACTCATGTGGCGGCGAGACGGCCGAGGCGAAGCTTATGTTTATCACGCGCAGCAATCAAGCAACTACGGCGACAGCTTCCCTTTCCCAAGCGACTTTCGATTTCCGAAAGGACAACCCATCGAAATTCGCATCATGGTCAAAATGAACCGTCCAAGTCGAAAGGATGGGCTTCTTCGAGTCTGGATTGGCTTGCCAGGAAAAGCTGAATCTCTCGTTGTTGATAAGCCTGAGATGCAGTGGCGAGCAACGGACCAATTCGGAGTTGACAGCATCTATTTCGACACTTTTTATGGCGGCGGAGATAAAAGCTGGGCACCCACGAATATTGGGTTCGCTGAATTCACAGAAATCAAAGTATCTTCGATCGATCATTGAAAACAAGCTTGGATACGGTCCTAATTCAACCTGAGCCGATGGCGCTAGCCACGGGTTTTGATCCTGCTACTGTTTGACGGATCGTTTCCATGACTAACTCGTAAGCCCCAAGGAGAACCACAATTGCACCATCCGGCAACTGATTGCTCCGTTAACTTGATATACTTTGCGGAAGATCAATCAGCCTCGAGAACACACCCATGGAAGGATTTTCATCATGAGCCTTTTCGCTCGACCGATTCTGCATTTATTTGCAATTATCATTACGCTTGCTTCGGTACAACTCGTTGTGGCTCAGTCACAAGAGGAAGCGATTGTTCAAGCTGCGACAAGTGTTCTTCAAGAAACGATGGCGTCGCCGCTCAATGCGATTCCTCAGTCGATGCTATCCGATGCGCATGGTGTTGCGATCATCCCAAACGTTCTCAAGGCCGGCTTCATTGTCGGAGCACGACATGGCCGTGGCTTGCTTTTTGTGCGAGAGGCCAATGGGAATTGGCATGCACCGGTCTTTATTTCATTAACGGGAGGCAACATCGGTTGGCAAGTTGGAGTGCAATCCTCGGATATCATTTTGGTTTTCCGAACGCCGCGAAGTGTTCAGGGAATTCTCTCAGGTCGACTGACTATTGGAGCTGACGTTGCAGCCGCAGCCGGCCCCGTTGGGCGACAGGGTGCTGTGGCTACCGATGGGCAACTTCAGGCGGAAATCTTTTCCTACTCGAGAAGCCGAGGCCTGTTTGCTGGGGTTTCGATCGACGGATCAGTTCTTCGTATCGATCAACTTGCGACCGGCGCTTTTTATCGAAGCCCAGGGCCAAATCAGCCGGTCGTCGTGCCTCCTTCGGCGCTTCGGTTAACCCAAGCAATCGCTCGATACACTGGGACCGCAGCAGCCGCAGCGAACGCCGCCACTCACAGCACCAGCATCGTGCAGCAGAATCGAACTAACGAATCAGATCTCCTGCGAGCCCAATTGGTCCAAATTGCACCTGAGTTGTTCGACTTAGTAAGTCCTGAATGGAGCAATTTCCTGGCTCTGCCGGCGTCGCTTTACCTCGTGAATGAACATCCCACGGCCGAGTCGCTGCAAATCACGATCGATCGATTCAATACAGTCGCATCAGACCCGAAATTTTCACAGCTTGCCAGTCGCCCCGAATTTCAATCGGTTCATGCCCTGCTGAAGCACTATCGGCAATCACTTTCGGCCAGCTCGTCCACGCTCCAACTCCCGCCTCCACCACCTGTTGTGGAAATTCTCCCATAGTGGTTAGTTCAAATGTTAAGCTGTAGTTGATGCACGTCGGGATGTAGGTTTCGTTTTCCTGATAGGAATCTCACGCAAAGGCGCTAAGCTCGCAAAGGGCTTCGGTTTGACGCTTGGCGAGCTTTGCGCCTTTGCGTGAGCATTGATTTCCCAAGTTCTTGCGTTGAGGTTGGCGATCCCACTGTTCATCCAACTTGGTGCGATCAGCGAGAAGTCCATTTAACCGAAATCGCCATTGCATCCGCATAACTACATTTAGGGCCCGCTGAATTTGTAAAAACATTCAAAAGTCGCTGGAAGCAAAAATCGGCGGTCTTCAGATGTCTTACGACTCTGCAACGCGTCTGAGCCTAAATTCGCCTTGTAAATTCCCAGGGCTCGGGGAAAATGAGTTCGTGTCTGACTAATGTTTTTCTTGGTTTTTGACACTCCTAGATATCCAAGGCGAACCCAATGACGATCGATCCGACTGTTTCACCGAAGCGACTCTACATCGAAACAGTTGGCTGCCAGATGAATGTTCTGGACAGTGAAATGGTCGTTGCTTCCCTTCGCAAGGATGGCTACGCAATCACCAACGATCCAAAAGAAGCCGATACGATTCTCTTCAATACCTGCAGTGTTCGCGAACATGCTGAAGAAAAGGCCTATCACAACCTCTTTCATCTGAAGCAACTCAAGCTTCAGCATCCTGACAAAATTATCGGCGTCATGGGGTGCATGGCGCAGAAAGATCAGAAAGCAATCTTTGACCGTGTTCCTTATGTCGACTTGGTAGTTGGGCCGGGCCAATTGCAACAGATACCAAGCCTCTTAAAAAAGATTTCCGCCGGTGAAGGCCAACAGATGGCTGTTAGCTTGGACCGCAAAGAAGGGACAGCAGAGGACATCAAACGAAGCCATGAAACTTTTGATCCACTGCGTGACCCCGAGATGCGGCCATCACCGGGACAAGCTTACATTCGTATTCAAATCGGTTGTGACAAGTTCTGTACCTATTGTATCGTTCCTCTCACACGAGGCCCCGAACAGGGCCGCTCTCCCGCTCACATCATTGCCGAAGCGAAGGTCCTTGCCGATCAAGGTTGCAAGGAGATTACGCTGCTGGGCCAAACGGTAAATTCGTATCGTTATCGCGACGCGGGAAAGACGACACGACTCTGCGATCTCTTAGTAGAACTGAATGAGGTTGAAGGAATCGAGCGAATCAAGTTTGTAACAAACTATCCTAAGGATATGACTCGAGAACTATTAGAAGCTGTTCGCGATCTTCCGAAGTGCTCGCGTTATTTTCACGTTCCAGCTCAAAGCGGAAGCGATTCCGTGCTGAAACGTATGAAACGCGGCTACACGACCGGTGACTACTACGAGATGATGGATCGCATTCTTGAGATCATCCCTGATGCAACTATAGCAAGCGACTTCATCGTTGGATTTTGCGGCGAAACCGAAGAGGAGTTTCAAGGAACGATGGAACTGGTTCGCAGATGTCGATTCAAGAACAGTTTTATCTTTCAGTATAGCGAGCGGACCGGAACCAAGGGTGCCGAGATCTATGCTGACGACATCCCAGAAGAAGTCAAAAAGCGCCGCAACCATGATCTCCTGGACGTTCAAAATGCCATCTGCTTGGAAGATAACCTTCCGTTTCTGGGGAGAACCGTCGAGGTTTTAGTAGAAGGCCCCAGCAAATGGTCCCTGCGAAAACATCAAGAAGGTCCCGTGATTCAAATGACCGGTCGAACTCGATGTGATCGCATCGTTGTCTGGGATGGAAACCCAAGACAAATAGGTCAACTGCTTAATATCCAAGTCGATGACGTTTCAGCATTCACGCTGCTAGGAAGTGTCGAAACATTCGATGCCACTCCCGATGTTTTCCCGCTATCACTGAGTTCGTCAAGACGATGATTTAATTTTGATTTCTCTATGATTTCGCTTTAATTTTCCGCCGCCATTCATACAAAAATCTCTCTGGTGATTAACATGCGAAACTCTATGCTCCGTCGAAACTTGTTTGGTCTGATAGCGCTGACTGGCGTTGCTCTCTTTGTTGATATCGTGAATCCTGCTTCGACAGCACTTGCGATCGATTGGCCTCAATGGAATGGCAGTAAGACAGATGGCCGCTACGAAGAAACGGGTGTGCTTAGCACGATCCCTGCGGAAGGACTCAAGAAGCGATGGTCCGCCGAAGTGGGACTTGGTTACTCGGGCCCTGTCGTCGCTGACGGACGAGTCTATCTAACGGATTATGTTCGCACCGAAGGCGAAAAGACAAACAACCCAAGCGTTCGCGATAGCTTCAAAGGCTTCGAAAGAGCCCATGCGTTTGATCTTAAGACGGGTAAGAAACTTTGGACCCATGAGTACCCGCGAAACTATTCAATCTCATATCCTTCGGGTCCACGAGCCGCACCCACAGTCGATGGCGATTCGCTCTACACGCTCGGAGCCGAAGGTGATTTGGTCTCGCTGGAATCTACAACTGGAAAACTAAATTGGGCTCGTCAATTGCGAGACGACTATAAAACAGAATCACCGATCTGGGGTTACTCCGCTGTTCCACTGATCTATCATGACTCCATCATTACGCTCGCCGGTGGCAATGGAAGCTTAGTAGTTGCTCTTGATAAGCAAACTGGGAACGAAAAATGGCGATCGTTATCTGGAGAAAATATTGGCTACTGTCCGCCTTCGATTGTTTCGATCGCTGGCAAGGATCAGTTGCTCATTTGGGAACCTAAGTCGCTTCATGGATTGAATCCAACGACCGGTGAAGTACTCTGGTCCGTCCCGATGGTTCCCAAGTATGAGATGTCAATCGTCCCGCCAGTCATCGCGGGAGATAAAATGTTTGTCACCGGAATTGGTGAAGTCGCAGCCATGTTTGCCATCGATCGAACGAGTGAACGAAGCCCGCTACGTGAGCTATGGCGAGGCAAAGCAAAGCACGCGATGTATTGCGCTAACAGCACTCCGATTTTCGACGGTGGATATCTCTATGGTGCTGATTGTGAGAAGGGTTCATTGATATGCGTCCGAGCCGAAGACGGGGAACGGATGTGGGAAACTTTCGAACCAACCTGCGGTGGCGATCGCCGCATGTCGCACGGAACCGCGTTTCTCACGAAGGTTGGCGACCTGTACTATCTACTTAGCGAAACCGGTGATTTCATTGTCGCAAGATTGACGCCAAAAGCCTATGAAGAAATTGGCCGCTTCAAAGTCCTTGAAGCAACCAATGAGTGCTTCGGGCGGTCTGTAGTGTGGAGCTATCCGGCTTTCTCGGACCGTTGCCTTTTTGCAAGGAACGATAAAGAGCTAGTTGCATTCGAGATCAGCGAATAACAACCTGTTGTCGAGTAAATACTGAGCCGATGGCGCTAGCCACGGGTGTCGATGTCGCTACATTTTGTCTCAGAGCTCCCAAGACCACCTCATACAAGGCAGCCGAATATACATTTCCATCAGATCTTAGTTTGAACAGAAGGGGTGCCTGGCAGCGAAATGAATCTCGATAACTCTAAGACGTTGACAGACCAGGCGAGTCAAACTGCGACACCCTTTGCCAAACGGCAGCCCTCTGGGTTTCAATTCTCGATGGGTTCGTTGCTGGTCATCATGCTGCTAGTATCAGTGATGTCAGCAAGCTTACTTTGGGCGTCCCGGTTACCGATGGTGACCGATGAGATCCACATACTTCTTGGGACAACCCCAGCCACCAACAACGATGGAACCGATCGTGGCGCACAACTGATCTTTCTATTGTTTTGTTATTCGGCACCACTTTTGATGGTAGCAGTGCTCCACAGTTGGCTTTTACTTATGCGGATATTTCAAATTCGATTTAGATCAACTTCCGAGCCGGAGCAAGATTTTTAAGTTGCGCCGCCATCTGCTCTGTGTCCTCTGTGGCTCTGTGTTTCAATTCCCCCCGGCATTTCCTGCTAAGCAAATCAGAATCCGCTGCTTGGGTCGAGATTTTGAAACACAGAGGAACACAGGGCACAGAGAAATACTTAGCAGGCGTCTGATTTTAGACTTGAAGATAGCGTGGCTAGAAGAAATCCAAACCCTTGGCGGGCTACGCTGCTGATGCGCGGAGATTGCTTTACAGGTCGAGCGAATAGGAACCTTCGGCACGCTTGCTGAGTTGAAGTGTTCGATAGCTGTTGAATAGGTTACTTAATTGCCATATTAGATAAGCATTTCCAACAAGCGATACGACTAATAGAAGCTGCCCAAAACCACTTAGGGTGTCTCTTCCTTGCCGTGTCGCTACTGGATTTCCGTAAGCATCAAGATTAAGCTCGCGTGATAATGGACTTTCTCGTAATCCAGTGCCTGAGAGCGAGGTATTCGACTGCGCTAGTCTCGCAAACGGAGGTAGCGTAGAAGCGTTGTTGTCGTACCCAGGCGGAAGGTAAGACGTGCTTTGCTGGGACGTTCTGTAGGAATCGGCATACCCAACAGTACTATTGCGGGGGTCAGTAGACCAAGCGTTACTTCCTAAACCGTTTTGCAGTGAAGGCATCGGGACTGTCCCTGGAAGATACGGAGAGGGCTGTTGGCTGCCGATTTGATTTGCGTACTGACCATTCAACGGACCTAACTGCTGCTGCTGGCCGTATGATGATTGGTTATTCCAATTAGCGGTTGCGTTGCTTGTAGGTGCGTAAGGATTGGTCGCACCATAAGTCGATCCAAAGGGGTTGCTAGTCGTTTGATTAGCACCATAAGGATTTGTTGCGAATCGATCGATCGCAGGTGCTCCTAATACGGTCACGTTTCCTCCAGTATAAGGAGCTGCTTGATTCGCAGGAAAACTACTATTTGCAGCTGAACCATTGGTAAAGTTCGATGGTGTCGTGGTGCCGTTTAATTGATTCGTATACACATTGGGATTCACCATTGAGTTATTCGCAGCTTGATTCAATCCGTTTCTAAGCGTGTTAAATCCATCCGTTAGTTGCGTCGTTCCGTTATTACCAAGTCCGTTACTAAGCCCACTTGGCGATCCCGAGTTTGGTTGAGCGAAGCTTGGCGGAACCGTTGGAGGAAGTGTTTGTTGGTTCGTTGGGATAGTCGACGGTGGTAATGTTTCATTGGAAGCGGAACCAAATCGACTCGAACCCAACGACGGTGGTGCACCGAAAGGTACTTGCATCGCAAGATCATTTTCAGTTGATCGCGCGGACGCACTCGAGTTACTGGTTGGCAAAATCGCAGCAGGCGACCGCTGCGGATCAATCGGAACGACACCACCGCTGGAGCGACTACTCATGCTATTTAGATCTGTGATTCCGGCGTTTCTCGTGTCGCTACGCAATCGCTGCTGTTGCCGACTTCGCAATTGTTCGTCCGTCAGTTCTCTTTCAACTTGCGCGTTACCGATCCGAATCAGCACGTTTTCGGCGATTCCTTGAAGATTCGTTGGTACGGGAATCTTGATCTCTTCGCCGCGAGTCGCAATATCAGTCGCCATCTGTGGTGATAGCTGGACAATGTAAGTTAGTGTTCCGTCACGGTCAATTTTCCATCCATCACTTACGCCATTCACTCCGCTGGTGACAGAAGCAGTTTCAATCTGACCAGAACCAGGCGCTACCGACGGGACAGCGAATGGCGGTGCTCCCAATTGGCTTACGAAAAATATTATTGCGTAGGTGGAAATGATGCCAGTCATTGGCAACCTCTCTTAAATTCGTTCTAAAAGTCGTACATCAATTCGCTCAGGATATTGTACCGATCGCGCGGCATAATAGGGGATTTATTTGATTGGAGTAAAGAGAGCAAGCTAGCAAAGGATGACTTTTTCTCGGTTTTTTAAAACGTTTTCTGGAAAAGTTGACGCTTTGGGGAATCGACAGGTTTAAACAAACCGGTCGCGGTTTGGAAACGATACTCCTTGCAATTAGACGGACGTGACTCTGGTCCCATCCTACGGGTTCGCGAAGCCAGACTATCGCCTCAAAGCAAACAAATGCCCCTTGAGCCAGTTCACTTATAAACGCTTGCTTTTTTGTCGCCAGCGGCAATAAGGTAAGCCATCAGGTCTTTGAGTTCTTCTTCGTTGAGGCTATCGATTAGACCGAGTGGCATTTGCGATAGCTTCGACTCTTGAATCGTTTCGACGTCGTCTTTCGCAACGATTACTGGCTTCGCATCAGCATCTACAGTGTACACGTAGTACTCATCACCGATTTCCACAGTGCGTCCAACGAGGACTTTTCCTTCACTCGTTAGTAGCTGCTGGGAACCATATTGATCCGAGATGATTTTACTTGGTTCGACGATTGCGTTGAGCATATCTTCAATGGAAAACTTTTTCCCGGCGGTTGAAAGATCCGGGCCGATTGCTCCACCCTCACCACCGATGCGGTGGCATTTGGCACATGAGGTGGCGTGATAAAGATTCTTACCCACTTCAAAGTTTCGCTTTGACAGTTTTTGCCCGATCGATGTGAGTCCATCCGGAGTCGTCCATTTTCGGCCCGGGCCTTTCGGAGGAGTTGAAACAACAGGTTCAGAGAGAAGTGACGTGCTTGCTAATGACTCAAGTGCGATTAGCTCTGATTGCGAGCAAGTAGAGAGAAAGTCCTCGCGAAATTGCATGAGGAATTTCGCGTAGCTGTTTCCGCCGGGGCGTTTGGCCGCATCGATAAAAAAGTGAAGATACTTCTTTCGTTGATCAAGCGTCCAACCCGACTTCACATTGCGAAGCACGAATATGAATTGGATCGCACGAGAAGGAGGCATGTCTGCAAGGAGTTTCCCGACCGTTCCACCGTAGTTTGCGTTGCGAGATACTAACGCTCCCCAGTCAGGGATCGGTTCTGGACCGAGGTTTTCTATCAGGTTGAGCGTCTTCTCAACAATCGTAGGCGACTTCAAATAGACCAAGAGTTGAACTAGTTCTGCGTTTAAAAAATAAGACTTACTTGGATACATTGCGTCGAGTCGATTCGCTAGTCTGAATTGCCATTCTGCAGATGGTTCACCATGGCGGGCAAAGGCAACCTGAAGCGTTCGAAGCCAGAACAACTGCTCGCTTTCGCTCAGCGATTCAATCTTCACCTCCGATAGTTTTTCCATCAGATCATTTAGATCGTTAGCAGTTCCTTGATGAGCTACAGCCATCATCGCATTCAATACGGACATCGTGTCCGTGGTCTTAAACGCTAAATCTCGCCACTTTGCGAAGGGTTGATTTTCTAGAGCGACACGAGCCGCATAACGAATAAATCGATCCTGATCCCCAAGGTTTGCAATAATAAGGTTCAAGTCACCATCAGATTTTCCGTGAAATGCTTCTAGCTTGTGCCGTAACGCTCTTTTCTCTGTAAATTCAGCATCATTAGCTTTAACGGGAGCGACCGACTCTGTGCCTTCATAGGTGACTCGGTAGAGTGCGGATTGTGTTCCACGCCCACCTGCGGCAAAGTATAGTGCTCCATCGGGACCGACAATTGCATCGGTGACGGGTAGCGAAAGCCCGGTGACAAAATCGGATTTAACACCGGTGTAGCTAGAGCCAGATGGAGTCAGCTCGACTGAATAAATGGTGCTGTAAGTCCAATCGAGAAGGAACATTGATTTTTGGAAGATCGCAGGGAATTTCGCTCCGTAACCGAATACCAAACCAGTGGGTGATCCAGGACCTATTTCGACAGCTGGAGGCAATGAATCTTCGTAATATGCCGGCCAGGTTCCAGTTCCGCTGCGCCAGCCAAACTCACTACCGCTAGTTGCATGGCAGATCCGAGTTGGACGGTACCAAGGTGATCCAAAGTCCCACTCCATATCCGAATCATACGTGAATAACTCGCCATCGGCGTTGAACGCAATATCGTATTGGTTTCGATAGCCCATGCTGTAAACGTTCCACTCTTTTCCGCTTGGATCAACATTACAAATCCATCCGCCCGGTGCAAGAATTCCAGCCGCGTGTCCGTTGGCATCCCATCGCCGAGGAAGAAGATGATCTTCGTTCCAGTTCTGTGGGATCTTGCTTCCCGCAACAACAGCAGGAAGTGTGGTGTGGTTTCCGGCGGCAACGAAAAGTGACTTTCCGTCGGGGCTTAGTATCACCGCATGTGGACCATGCTCGCCACGACCTGGTAACTCCATGCAATATTCATCAGTATCGACCAAGCCATCGCCATTGGTGTCTCGCAATCGATGCAAACCTGACTGC
>JANODQ010000714.1:0-6886 GCA_031412775.1 Pirellulaceae bacterium
CAATCGGCTTGAATGATCCCGGTGAACTCAAGATCCTTTGTGAGCAAATGAGCCCAATGACACATGGCATCTTGCACCAAGCTCGTTAGCTCAATCGTGCCGTAACTTCCTCGATATGCCATGGGCGGAAGGACAGGCTGCGGGCCTGTTAGTAATTCATGCATCGCTCGAGATAATGCAGCAGTGACACCAAGTAGCTGGACTTTGGGTTGTTCGCACAAAAAGACAGTTCCAACCGATCGACCAGCAACTTCTTGTTGGAAATAGTGATTGCCTTCTTCAAAAGGTACGGATCGATCGTTTGTTAGATGCTCGATATGAAAACCACCACAACCAAACCGTGACTTGCGGAGCCAATTTTTTTCAGGATTCGCGTCGCGCTGGGAGTGAACTGTTTCGGGGAATCTCAAAACTCCTGAATGCGTCGACTGACTGATTGTCGACATCAGGTATTCATAGTCGCGAAAGCTTTTAATTTGTTCTACGTTGGGACCTAAAACGCGATGATATTGCCCTAGTGCAGCGACCAGATCGAGTCGATTCTCCATTCCGCCTGTAAGAAGAACGATCCCGGGTTCGCGGTTGTTCAATTGCGCAACAATGGAGTCTGGATAACTTTCGATTTGCAAAACATCGCACGCTTCGCCCGAGTCACGGTCTGCGTAGATATCCACAACGATTGCTCGAAAGCCCGCTTGCCGAACGCTTTCTGCTGCCGATCGACCGCTCGCACCTACCACATACACGGATGGCTTTAAGTCGAATGAAGTCATGACGCTCAAGATTGCTTTAGTTGTGTGAGATGGTCAGGCCAAATCTCTCCGTTGAACTCTTCTTCCAATAACTCGAGCGTCTCGTTGACGTTCAATGTTCCTTTTACGATACGAGCGGAATTTAGAAGGTATACGCCGCTTTGACTAAGCAGAACAGGTGGCCTGCTCTCGGAAAAATCTAATGTAGGCAACGCCATGACAAAGCTCGCCCGCGCTGTCTGTATCGACTTGACGCTTTGGCGAATCGATTTCTTTGGATACATTCTTTCGAGCGTCGCAAGGCATCGCTCATGTATCACTTCGTCTGGTTCATGAAGGCGAGGATCGTTCGACAACATATACTGAGGAAGATAAACCAAGTAGTTCCCACCGAACTTCTCTGGCGGAAGGATAGATCCCATTTCAATGATGCCTGTTAGAGGCACCCAATCATCGATAATGTTCGTAACGTAGTAGCCTGTAAGCGGCTTATCCATAAGAATCGAAGTACAAACGACTCCGAGATACTCGGTCGATGAAAGTTTTTGACGCTCGGAAGTGGATAGCCATGGACAAGCCGCTTCGACGACGCGGTACGGCGACGTCATGATGACACGATCAAACGACTGTTGCTCCAAATCGCTGTCGGCACCGAAAGCGATCTCAATTGAGGAGTTATTGTCAGAGGTTTTCGTGCTAGAAGATGGAGATACATTGAAGGACGCTTTGGGAACAACCTGCTGCACCGGAGCATTTTTGATGATCGTTACACCAACGCTCTTCAAGTGCTCCTCGAGACCATCAATGATTCGCTTATAGCCACCGGGAACATATCCAAAAAGTTCGCGTTTCATTCCGCTTCGACGAGCCTTATACATGCGATCAATGTAGGCCCAGATGAAAGAGGCTGCCGTCCGCTCGTAAGCCATACCAAGCTTCGCTTTTAAAAGCGGCTTCCATATCTTTTGGTAGGTTGACTTTCCGCTCCACCGCTGAAGCCAATCACCGACCAGCATTCCTTCCATAGATCTCCAGTTGCGGATCTTTGATCCGAGGAAGATGGTGGTTCCCAATCGAAACTTTTGATAAAGGTTGAGCGGTGGGAACTTTAGGAAGTCAATCGAGCTCGACAGCGGATAGAGTTTTCCTTCTGAGTAAAATCCTGTTTTCGTTTGAACCCATTGAATTTCGTCGTCCAAACCGAGCATGCTGAGGATGCTTCGAATTCGCGAGTCACTCAACAAGACGACATGGTAAAATTTATCCCATTCCACAGTTTCGGTCGTCGCGGTTGTTAACGCACATGAGGCATCGCGAGCTGCAAGCTCCCAGGAAGAGGTAAGTCCACCGAGCGACGGTGAGCTTTCGATGAGTGTGACTCGCTCCCCTCTCTCGGCAAGCTTGAGGGCCGCAACCAATCCCATCATTCCGCCACCGACAACAGCCCAGTGACATGCTTTTGAGTTTCGGTTCACTGTCG
The DNA here is from genome assembly GCA_031412775.1 of Pirellulaceae bacterium. Taxonomy (GTDB): domain Bacteria; phylum Planctomycetota; class Planctomycetia; order Pirellulales; family Pirellulaceae; genus JAIYDQ01. Next base: position 2,233 of record JANODQ010000714.1, read on the forward strand.
AGGAAGAATCGTTGTTGGTGTTCGTGTAGTCAGAGCTAAGAGAAGGAGGCATCGAAGAATGACTTCACGGGAAAAGCACGAGACAACAATGAGAGCACACGATCAAAAAGCAATTCGAGAAAACATGACTCAAGTGAAAGCTGCAAATGGAACTCTTTGCAAGCAACAGCATTTATCACGAACCTGTAAATCGTTCCGCGTATTCTAAGGCAATTGAGAAGCTAGTATACGCTGGATCGCTTGTCGGCGATCACGAGTACTGTTGAGCAATTCGCGTGCTGACATTTGCTCAAGTTTTGTTGCTGGGGCATCATCAGCCAGATAGAACGCATGATCGACCAACTCCTCCCAAGGCATCGAACTCTTGAGCCAATGTTCGACTTCCGTGACTAGCCCTTTCGGCAACACGCGTGACCTTACAATAAACTCAGTTTGTGCCGGTGTTACTTCTGGAGCAACACTTTCGGGCTTTCTGCCATCTTTTAACTTGGGAAGTTTAGTTGGATCAAACGAAGGTTGTCCCAAAACGGACGAATGAGATTTGCGGAACCAAGTCGCAACATGCTTGAGCGATCTAAACGAGGGGTCCATCGTAGCTGGGAACGAAGCAAACAGATGTTGTCGTTGTTGATAGTCAGCTAGCTCCTGCGGCGTGCTGGTGATGTACCAAACTGGATCGCATGATTGCGACTCGAGTTGGAAGATATTTGTCAAGGCGATTGCTTTGACAAGCTTTGCTAAATTGAACTGCGAACCACGAAGCTGATTGCCGAGTGCTTCTAAGAGTTCTTGCTTTTCAACTAAGCCTTCTGATTCGACTATCAAGTACCTGTTTTGCAGAGGCTGTCCGAGCATGGATTCCCAAACCCAGTTGACCTGACGTTGATCGAACGTTGGAGTGCTGGTGATCCAACTTGCAAGCTGTTCAATGTTTTTACGGATAGCATCTTTCGAAGTTGGTCGCTTTTCAGAAGGGGCAGTTAAATCAACTCCATTGGGAAGCTTCGTCTTAGCGGCAATCAATGACCGATCAAGCCGCTCGTAGAAAAGCGTATGCCAATCTTCAGCGTAGCCGACTGTTCGATTGGTTGATTTCTGTTCTTGAGTAGATGCGGCTGATTGAGCCTCATTTGATTTATTGCTGCTGGCTACTTTTTTCCCTAAGACGCTAATGCCGCTCACAACCGAAGCAAGATTCCAGTAGTCGTCACGTGATACTGACGGCTGATTTGACGCGTCGTTGCTGCTGAGCGAGTTCGAAAGTAACTGCTTGCTGCTTGCGTTTGAATCATGACATCGAATACAACTACCGCGTTGCCCTAAGAGATTGCTGGTGATGGCATTGGTTGCGCGAGAATGATCATCGTTGGCTGCAACCTGAGCCCACCAATAAGCTTGTGGGGAGTAGTCCGAAGCATTCGCTACAAGGCTCCCTTGTGCCACCAGAATTTCGTTAACAATTTCGTTCAGTGGAATCGACGCTTTCAAACGATTTTGAAGCCATGTTTTAAATCGTGTGCGATCCGCAAGGGAATCGGACGACTCGGTGGATTCTGACTTGGGGAGAATCGCGTTTGCAAACTTGTTTGACCAATGCTGATAGAAGTCGTCGCTTTGAGTCGCGCTGTCCAGCCAGTTTTGACGTCGCGTAATGGACGTGTCTGATAAAAAATTCGCTTGGTCTTCGGAAGAGACTGGTTTGCCGAGAACTAAGAGCGAAGCTCGTTGAAGCCATTGCTCATCAGCGATCGCCGTAGTTGGATTCACTCCTCGGAGTTTCCACATGTACTCCATTTGATCGTCTACGAGAGCGACCAGTTGGTCCGAGTTTAAAACAATGGAGCTACCCGATATGGATGGCTTCTTTGATTTATCAGAAACATTTGATCGATCGGTCTTGATCGAGCCTTTTGAAGTGTTCGTAGGAAATGGGACCGAGTCCATCGATAGGAGTTCGGAACTTCCCGAAGCAGGAGAAGTTTCAGCAGCGATTTTGTTATCTGCCGCATTGGGTTGCTTGACTTTATGGTCCAATTCTGAGTTCGCGAGCTTCATCTGCGAATTAATCAGACCTGACCCCTTTTCGCCCTTTTCGAGTTTTAGGAAGCTCCATGAGCCAAATGCTAGGAGAACGCCTGCGGCTACTCCGGACAGGAGATAGAACGACTTCGTCCAGAACGAAGGGGTACGTAGTTTTACTCGTCGAGGGTGATGTGCTGTGATAACTGTTTGGCTACTTGTTGAGCTAGCCCAACCTTTGTTCGCCGCCTTGAATGCGGCGTCGAATCGAATCGCAGTTTTGGGATCGATTGCACGGGTCCGCAATTCATCGACGTTGATTTCTTGGGGAGTCGAATCATCTAAGTATTCGCTTAGAAGTGATTCCATTATATGTTCTGAGTTTACTTTATTCATTTGATTTTCGCTTCGACGCATTCGCGGAGAAGCCCTTTTGCCCGTTGCATTAAATTCTTTGCACCGTGTTCGGTAATCCCAAGTTCGCTCGCGATTTCCTCTCGAGTTGCTTGCTCCGAGAAACGCATTCGCAGCGCAAGTTGTGCTCGTTCAGTCAGACGATCAAAACAATCAGTCAGCGCATCAATCGCTGCCTCACCTGAATCTTCGCCAGCCCATCGCATCCAGTCTTTTTCAAACACATCCATCGAGCTTGTCACTATCGTTCGAGCGCTTCGACGTTTGCTCGTGATTAGCAAGTGGTAGGCCACCCGACGCAAATAGCTCGCGCTTGCTGCGTCATTAACGATTTCAATTGGTCGACGAAGGACCGATAGGAAAGTCTCTTGAGTCAAATCATCAGCTAGCGAGCCATCGCAGCCGATCGCTCGTAAAAACCGCCAGACACCAGTCTGATGTTTCTCTATAAACTCGGCTGCTTCAGGCCAGTCAGGGTAATCTGTGCGGGACGTCGCGTCCAAACTGTCAACTTTCATAACTAAAGTGCCCGCTGCTGTGGTCCATCGAACAATGAGAATCGTTAAATCAACGCGTGTCAGAGCAAACGCTCTGGTTGAAAAACTCCTCCATCGTAGTCACATGCTTGCCTTTAGGTAACTCTCGCTAAGCAAAGAGCTCGGTAATGATCTTCCCGCCATTTGCAATTTTCATTGGACGACCACTTCGCGACTGGAAAGTTGTCTCCAAAGATATACCAAGTGCCTTACAAACCGAGGCCATCAAATCCTCAGAGGAGTAAGGCTCCGAAGCAATTTCGGTTCCGTCTTCATTAGTCGCACCCACGGCGATTCCACCCTTGATGCCAGCACCGCCAACAACGGTGCTCCAAGCGCGAGCCCAGTGATCGCGTCCGGCATCTCCATTGATTCTTGGAGTTCGCCCGAATTCACCCATCCAAATCACGGCAGTGTTTTCCAACAATCCTCGCTGCGCAAGATCTTCCATGAGAGCACTCATCGCTTTGTCCAATTCGGGCAATTTAGTAGTCGACAAAGTCGTATGTATGTTCGTGTGCATATCCCAACCACCCAGATCGACTTCAACAAACGGCACGCCTGCATCGACCAATCGTCGAGCGAGCAAGCAACCTTCACCGAATCCACGGCCATATCGTTCGCGAACTTCCGCAGGCTCCTTGTCAACCTTGAATGCTTCCATCTGCTTGCTGGTCATCACATCCAAAGTCTTTCCGAGAATCTTTCTATGATCTTCGCCTGCCGAGCCACGCTTTTGATTGTTAAAGCCTGTTTCAATCATGTTCAAAGCGGCCATTCGTTGCATGAGCCGTTGTTGATCCAAGCTATCAGGGCTACCCAAATCACGGACTCGACCATTATTGGAAACTGAGAACGGAGCCCAAGCCATGCCCAAGAAACCAGGACCTTCGCTTGCACCACCGACTGAAACAAACGGAGGAATCGTGAGTCCTTCTCTTTGCCCCATCAGCTCGTGCGCGATCACCGAACCGTAGCTAGGATGCTCAATGTTCGGGTCGGGTACGAAACCTGTGTGCATGTAGTATCGACCACGATTGTGATCAGCCTCACGTGTGCTCATCGATCGAACGATCGCCATGTTGTGCATCTGCTTGGCCATCAAAGGCAAGTGTTCGCAAATCTGAGCCGAACCGCTGGTGGCGATAGGCTTGAACGGTCCACCGTTCGATGTACCAGGCTTCAAATCCCAGAGATCGATCGTAGCGGGTCCGCCACCCATCCACAGCAAGATCGCGCTCTTGTTGTTCTTCTTCATCTCGTCGGCATGCAGGCGTAGCGAGTGGCCCATTGCAAGGGATGAACCCATCAAAGCGGACGCACCCGCCATATGCGACATGAAGTGTCGACGATCCATTCCAGAAGGTGTTGCAAAGCGATTCCACATAGTGAGTTCCTAAAGTTTTGAGAGGTTGCCTGTTAGTGATTGATAATAAATTCGTTGCTGTTGAGAATTGCCCACCAAAGATCTTGTAGCATTGCTGCGGTATCGTTCTTGCGAGCGTCTAAAAGAGATTTGGCTGTATTGAGTTCTTCAGGTTTCGCTTTTCGAGCGAGCCCCGCTGCGAATAGATACTGCACCTTTTCTGCAGCAGGTGCAGCAGTCGTGCTTATTCGTTGCAACCATGACCCCGCTCCTAAGCTTGTCGCTTCCTTCATCAAGTCGCCGTTGAACATCATCAGCG
>JANODQ010000715.1:0-6391 GCA_031412775.1 Pirellulaceae bacterium
TCGCCGTCATTAGCCGCACCCATCTTATCCTTAGCGAGTCGATGAAACAGACTTTCAAAAGATTCCAATTCAGACTCGATATCCGAAACAGAAGGGGAGAAATCGCAGCCAAGATCCGAAAAAGCCTGGTAGTAATTTTGAAGTTCGCTTCGCGCTGCGGCGATGGTTGAAGATTTCGATAGAAGCTCTTCTGTCGAGGCCCGTGACACAACAAACCGAAAATCCTCGAGTGTCGTTGTACCTTCTGAGATCTTTGCATTTCGAGTAGCCGTATCGAGTCGCTCTAGCAGTTCTGCTTCTTTGAAGGCCAAGGAAGACAGGTCTCGTTCTCGAGGGGCTATCAACTCTTTCCTAAAAAGTGGCGTCAGTTGAACATAGTTTTTGATCGTTACATTTAAACCGTCGAGCTGAGCTAAGGTCCATTCCCAACCACCTTCATCTTCATTGGGACGCGGCTGAACGTGATCCCAATAATTTTGGCATAGAAGTCGACAGAGTTTCAATCCATCCCGAAGACCGGCGATCCCATGCTCGCGAACGAGCGCTTCTACCAACCATGCAGCGACCCAAAGATCTTTTGATGAATTGGCAATCAACTCGGTAGCGAGCTTGACGACGTTGCTCCACTTTGGAACTCTTCGTGGGTCTGACTGCAACAGGCCAAGTTCGTACTCAAGCTCCTCTGGCTTCATGACCGCAAAACGCTGACGCATTCGGTCGTTGTCGATCTCGGCCTTACGGGCGTCTCGAACAGCGTAAAACTTCGAGCTCTGCTTGGGATCTTCACGAAGGTCTACACCCCCTGGAAAATCGTCTGCAATCGGTGCGAGCAAAGCGTCGAAATCAATGACGCTTGGTTCTTGATTGTCCGCTACATCAGTCATGTAAATCCAATCGTCTTAATTGCCCTGCGAGTCTTTCAAGTATCCTACCGTGCATTCTACTAGCCCAGGACTTACTGATCCCAAGCTGACTTGCCGCGTCCTGCAGCGTCACGCCTTCGAAGTAAACTAGTTTAACCAATCTTCCTTCGTCGTAGGGCAATTGGTCGACTAATTGCCGAAGCTTTTCGTCCGCTTCACGATGTAGTACCAATTGCGGCCCTGACTCGCAAGGATCGGTCAAGTTGTCGGTAACACTTGCCTGATCGTCGGCTTCGCCGGTCGCTAGGTAGACAACTGCAAGCTTCTCCGTAACTCGACCAAACCAATTTCCATGGCCTTGAAGTGATCCAGAGTTGATCGATTCTGACGTCTCTCGCTCCAAGGTGTCGGCCGCCATTTGTTCATATCGAAGTCGTTTATATCGAGAACGACTGGTCCAAGTCATCTTTGCTAAACCATCGTAGATAGCCCCTTGAACACGATAGTACGCGAACGTCGAAAACTTATTCCCCAGCTCACCATCAAAATCCCGAGCCGCTTCAGCCAGTCCGACCTCACCATACGCAATCAAATCTTCGAGATCGACCTTTACCGGCACCGAACGGTGAATTCGAAGTGCCAGCGACCTTACTAGAGCCTGCCCGTCTTCGATCAGATCATGTGTCGCCAAATGTGCTTCGCTCATGACCTTACATGCCCCGAGATCAATTCCCAAAACCGAATTAGCCGTTGCTTCCCAACGGGATGGCTCCACAGCGCTCCCGACAGTCGTAGACTCATTCGATTGAACAAAACTTTTTCACTGACCAGTGCAGGGAACCGCGACGCTAAGAAAGCGGAAACTAGTTGAGAAACAATACCTAGATCGACTTCGGTTTCAGGAGGATAAGCGCGTGCGACCTGTTCGATCGCTTCCCACTCATCCTTTGTTAGCGCAGTTCCATCCCCAGTCAAGGTTGCCGCAAGGACTTCGGTCATTAGGCCTTCATGGGGAAGTTTTTGATCAGGCAGATTCTGTCGGACAGGACCGTTCGCCGATTCGGTGGTGCTGCTTGGCACTGTTGGTTGCTGCTCTGGATTCATGCTTGACTTGCCCTATGTCATTATTTTGTAAATCAGGACTCCGAGGATGAAAACAACAAGCAATCCGTTTACAAATATCAAGAACTGGACAAAGCTTCGATACCGAGCTTCTTTACGCCATGAATCATCAGTCCATTGTAATTCCTCTTGCATCTCAACCATTTTCGTCATCACCGATTTGACAAAAGCCTGCCTTACTTTTCCACTTCCGGTCGCCGCGAAATAACAACCGCCAAGCAAAAGGGATCTAGGTCGCTCCTCGGAGATTGTCTCTGAGTATCCGACCAACAAGTCCGTGAGTCGCGGATGCACGATCGATCGAATACGGCACAGCATCGCGAACAACTTGTCATTGTTGGTTCGACTTAAGCAATCAGCCTGTCGAAACAAATCGTAGATCCAACCTTCAAATGCTCCCGTCGCGTTGGTCGCAAGAGCGATCATCTGCTGCTGGGTAGGTGACCCCTGATGGTTAAATCCTTGTCCAAAACGATTGGCCTGTGCCCGATCTTCACCAACGCGGCGGACCAGTTCCGTGAAGCCAATTTCGCTTTCCATACCGCTAACGACCAGCAATAGCGGCGCATGGATTCCTCCCTCTTCTAGAATCGTTATGGTGTCTTCTCGGAGTGCCATCGGCAGCGAGGTTGGCTGGGTGGTGGCGAGCAACTTCCAATGGATAAACGCCAGAACTCCATTGATCGTGCAGTACGGCTGGCGGGATTGCTTTGCAAGTTGACAAACTCGTCTAAGACGCTGTTCTTGTTCGCCGAGTTGAACGCGGTCAAGTGTTGCCGCAGGCTGCTCCGAGGAAGCTAAATTGGCTGTTAGATCTACCGCGGATGCTCCAGCGATCATCGTCCCACGAATACCGACAGCGGGGCGACTTGGAGCGGGTTCCGGTGCATCAGCAATCATGGTTCCGCGAATGCCCCCACCTGCCCGCGGGTTTGCGGCGGGGCTAGCACCTTCACCCATCCCCCCCGAAACTATGGTGCCTCTTAAGTTAGCGGCCCCCCCAGACCCAGAAGCTTTAGCGATTCCAGCTGTCGACGAATCGCGTTGCGGGGCATGACAAAGTGATAAACCACTTGCGTCCAAACAGAAAACAATGACAGCGTCGCGCGTCGCATACCATCGAAGTGGGGCGGCTCCATCTGGCTTGCCATCCACAACGAGTTCCCAACCCGAAGCACTTATCAAGGTCGACGCCGAGTTAGCGTCGTGAACGCCAATACCAAAGTAGAGTGGCGTTTCACTTAAATCAATTCCGGCCTTGGCCAATGCCCCTAACCCAGAATGCCACGCGGCGTCAATATCTGGAAATTCAGTAGGTTCTACCTCGATCCAATATTTTGTCGTCCAATATGCTGCCATCGGTAATCCAATGAGTAGCAAGACAACAGGAAAACTGTATCGAAGTTGAGTACGATCCCACAGTCCGTTCCAACCTTCTCGATAAACGATGAGACCTGAATAGCCGAGGATACAAAGTACGAGAAACAGAGCCAACACCAAAGCGACTCGAGCAGGGAGACTCAATCCCAATAGTCGTTTGGAGACTCCTAGGAATCGTGCTGGCCCAGAGAGCAGGCTCACGAAGGGGGACATAAACGTTGAAAGAATACTCATCGCCTCCCTCTCCGCCGGTATCCGACTCTATTCGTTAATCGACCCGAAGAATCCCCAATACCCCACCACTGTCGAGATGATAATGAGTACCAGAGTGAAAAGAAAGGTGCCAACCAGAGTAAAGCGACTTTCAAGCGCTGGTGCTCCCTCGACAGGAATCGATACTACCTGCAAATCCGATCGCCCATGCTGCAGGCTGAGCACCCCGGCTGTTTTCCGTGTCCACTCTTCGATTGAACCAGGCAACTGGTGCTGCTGTGCAAGGAATGGAGAATCCGGCATGGCGTAGAGTCCTCGGAACCCAAGGATGACAGCTATATAAAAGACCTCGATGGCATCGCGTTGAGGCAATTGTTGAGCTAACTTGGCTCGCTCGAAAAACTCAGTTCCTGCAACATTGGTTCGGAAGAAGTGAAACTCGAGTTTGTTCTCCTGCCACCAACGTTGCCCATCCCACGGCTTGTTAGTAAGAACATCGTCGATCCACGCGCACAAACCATATCGAGCCTGCTCCCAAACTTGGGGCCAAGATCCGGTCTGCAATTTATCCTCCGCTTGCCTCAGTTTGGACTGCATCTCATGATGAAGCGACTCGGGATCCGTTCGTACGTTGGCCGCGGTATCAAGTACCGAAAGCACCTTAAGGAAAATAGGATCGACGGCGTTTGCAAATTGAGGAGTCATAGGTTGGTTGTGGGGACCGCAAAGAGTGCGAATTCAAGGATGGCTCGTTTATCTTGCACTAGGACTTCCAACTTTCGTTGCCCGGGAAGCCCGTTCAAATTGCCAATGATTCTATCGGTGAATCGCAGTGCAAGGCTCTGAGTCGCAAACACGTCTTTCCACGCGGGACCTTCGCGACGAACCTCGTAATACAACCAGCCACGTTGACTAGGGAGCGCCCGGGGCTTCTTGTCAAGCGGTTCATTCGACTTGACATCAGGCATGTTGTGCCTAAACAAGAGATCAACCTGAGCGGAACTTCCCATCTTCCAGTTCAATGTCCCAGGCCTTAAAAGTTCGCGGCACGTCTGCTCGTTGATATTTTCGCCATGTACCCCAATGTACCACTGCCAATCAGAATGAAACCATTTCGGATCCAAGCTGACTTGCATCCCACGATCGATGCCGACAAAAAATCGCTGCTCGTAGTCCAGTTTTTTCGCCGCCCCAAGTAGTTCGCTAATCTTCTTCTGAAGCCAACGAAAAATTCTGGCAAGATCATCATGATCGTAAGTTGGTAAGCGTGGATCGATGCGTCTTGTCACGTCAAAAATCGATAGCTGCCCAACCACCCGGCAAAGTTCACAATAAGCATCGTAAGGGTGAAGCCCCAAGCTGAATGTCATCGCGTGCAAAACTGCCCAGGATTGATTCAATTGATGCAGCATCAATAAGTCATCCAAGTCGCCAGGCTCTTGGCTCGTCAAGTTCATCCCTCGCTCGGCGACGCGCTGTGAAAGGACTTCGATCTTGGCACCAATCAAATCGTAGATCGATCTCATCACACCCATCTGCAGTTCGGACCACGCGTCGATGGCTAACATCGGCGGGAAGTAGTCCTTGTCGATCTCTGGAGTTGATTCTTCTGTTCCGGCCCGACGCACTTTTGCAAGCGGAAGAACTTCAAATCCTTCGAGGCTATCAGTAGATAGCATCAATCGCGAGTTGAGCTGTATCAAGTCGATTTCTTGATCTGGCCCTGCTAAATTTTCGTCAGGCAACTCGCGACGAAATGACACGTGACGAGCATCGGATGGGAGGCTTTCGCTTGAGTTCTTGCGCCCGAGCACTAACTTTGGTACCGCCAAATAAACGGTGACTTCGGTCTCCTTTTCGAACACCTTGCGCAGGTCGATTCGAAGAGATTGGGACAGGTCCAATAGCGTTCCATTTCGAAATGCGATTTGACAACTATTGATCTGGTACTGATATGCCGCGAGCGAATCTTGATTGATTTGAAGTGAGCGAATGCCATAAGCATAAGGACGCCTCCAATCGATCGCTTGTTGAACCGTCTGATTCCAGAAGCGATCCGCAGCTTGGAAATGCTGCGGTCGCAGAAACATCCCTTCGTACCAATGGACAGACGGATGTTGCATAGAAAACTGCCCAAACCCTTCTACATACTTTTACGGACATTCACGCACGATCATTTTACAAACGGTATGATAGTCCCAATGCGTGGCAACATTCTACCCCTAGCATCAAAATCCTAGCATCAAAATCCTCGCATCAAAATCCTCGCATCAAAATCTAGGTGTTCGATTTCGGTGAAAGATCAAGCAACATGACTTCAGGAAGTAAAAAGCCGTCATGGCGTGGACAGGGAACTCAGCACGCCTACCGACCACCGGCTAAAACCAAGGCCCTTGGAAAACGGAGATGGACTGCGACATTCTTTTTGAGCGTGATGGTTTTAGCGTTCGGTGTCATTGCTATTCAGTGGTTGTCTTATCGCGAGCCGAAAACACACTTGATTTCGATCTTGGGTAACCAAGGCCAGTCGCAGGGCTTCAGCCTGGATAATCTATCGATTCCGCCGTTACGCTTTGCGTCGGCCTATCCACTGGCGATCGAAAAAGTCCAAGGCGCTAAGGACTTCTCGTTAGAGGTGCCGCTCTCTTTGGATCTCGTCTCGTTGGTTGAGAAGGTCGAGTCCATTGCGAAGAATTCGCTTCCAACCGACACACTTTTCTGTTCCATCCAAGCACAATGCATTTCGATCAAAAGCCGTCCATACGTTATTGCTGCAAATTTCTTGCTTCCGGAAGGCGAGAATGCCAGCGGGC
>JANODQ010000716.1:0-14495 GCA_031412775.1 Pirellulaceae bacterium
GCGACTACTTTGGAGCTTGCTGGAGCTTTGGACTCAGATCGAGTTTGGGTTGGCCAAAGCGGCATCGCAATACGCTTCGCATATTCGATCGATTGGTGTCGACACTTGGGGTGTTGATTATGTTTTAATCGATAAAAACGACGACCTGGTTGGACCTCAGTTTTGCTATCGCGACTCAAAAAACCTAGGCATGACCGAACTGGCATGTTCGATCCTTTCTCGAGAGGCGATTTTTTCGGAAACGGGTCTTCAGTTCATGGAGATTAATACGATGTGTCAGTTGCTTGCGCTTCGCAGGGAAGGTTCCTCGACGCTGGACGTCGCAGACCGACTACTGATGATTCCCGACTTTTTTCATTGGCTGCTTTCTGGCCAGAAGAGCAACGAGCGAACCAATGCGAGCACCACACAGCTATTAAATGCATCCACCGGTGAGTGGTCCTCTCGTGTATTGGATGCTCTTGAAATTCCCACCAAGCTATTTGCCCCCTGTATCGAAAGTGGCACTGATCTCGGACCAATCACTTCTGATTTAGCGACTCGGACAGGACTATCACCCAAGGTAAGAGTAACCGTTCCGGCGACTCATGACACTGCCGCAGCGGTGCTTGCAGTACCCGCGTCGGAGTTTGGTTCTGCTCGACCTAATTGGTGTTACATCAGCAGTGGAACTTGGTCGTTGATGGGCGTTGAACTCGATCGACCTTTGCTGAATGCAAAGTGCCAAGAATTAAACTTTACAAATGAAGGTGGAGTTGCCGGGACGATTCGGCTTCTTAAAAACATCTCGGGCTTATGGCCTTATCAACAATGTCGTGCCCAGTGGCAACGCGCGGGCGCAGAATACGCTTGGGGTCAACTTACAGAGATGGCTCGTGAAGCGAAGCCTCTGCAACGATTGTTTGACCCTGATCATCCGAGTCTTGTTGCTCCGTTGAACATGGCTGACGAAATTCAAAAACTCTATTCGGAGGGCGGTTATTCAAATACTCAGAGTCATAGCGAAATCGCTAGAAGTGCCCTGGAGTCGCTGGCGATGCGTTATAGAACATGCCTGGAAAGCCTCGAGTCCCTCCTTGGTTATTCGATCAAGACAATTCACATTATCGGAGGCGGCGTACAAAACGACTTGCTTTGCCAAATGACCGCCAGTGCAACCAACCGCACCGTCATTGCGGGGCCCGTAGAAGCAACCGCGATTGGAAACATCATGTCTCAATGTTTAGGAACAGGAAGGCTCTCCAGCGTCATTGAAGCGCGTGGATGGTTGCGTTCGGATAAGGCAATCCAAGTCTACGAACCGACGAATCCAAACGAATGGGACGAAGCTTACAAACGCTTCGTGGCAAGTGTTAAGTGAGGTTTTTTTGCCTCCTTACTGATAATACCGAGCAACAATTCAAACAAAGTGATTCCCTTCGATTCTATGCAGTCTGCAAATCAACGCTCCAAAGATTTTGTCCTGCGGCACTGAATTGTGACACAGTCATCGCGCGCGACTGGGCATTAATCTTCAATAATCCAAAAAATTGGAATCCTTCCGAAGGAGGCAGATTTCCTTTCATTCCATCGGGGATGCCCTTGAACTTCATATGCGGACCAAGGGTCGCGACTCAAAAAGCCAGTTTTAATCGTTTTATTTTTGGTGCCGCGAATAGCGCGCGTCTACGCGAACTTATCGGAAACTGCGAAACGCCCTTCAGGGATGTCATAAAACGGAACACTTCGTCTTATCTGCTCAGTAGTCGTTCGCTGACATGTTTTGATGGGATTGGTACTAGCTTGCCGAAGGCGTGAGGAACAGAATGGCAGTCCAGCTGGGCAGCAGCAGATTAATGACTCGCATAATCAAAAGTGTGTGCGCCGGAACGTCATATGGAATTCCCTTGCTGGCAGTTCGGGTTACTAAATCAGGTCACTTTCTCGCACCTGACGCCACCCCGCTGGACCTATTCTTTGGGGCCTAGAAACATTAAGTGTTGCCATGGGAGACCGTCGTATTCGGATAGCAATTGAAAGCCGTTGGCTTCGTACTCTTTGAGAATCTGCTTCTTGCTCATCTTATGTTCGGGTTTGATTGGAACCGATGCGTCCTCTTCGCGAAATTCCGCTAGTGCGATGCGTCCGGTAGGCTTGAGAGACTTGCGAATCTTTTTAAGCATCGCTTCAGGGTCTGAGAATTCGTGATAGACATCGACCATCAGCAGCAAGTCAATTTCATTATCCGGAAGCTTTGGATCGGTGGTTGTTCCAAGAATCATATCGATGTTATCGACTTTGGCTTCTATCGATCGGCGGCTTAGCAGTTGCAGCATTTCCGGTTGAATATCTACAGCCAAGACACGACCATTGGGAGCGACCGCTTGGGCCATTTTTAACGAGTAAAAGCCGTTGCCACACCCCATATCGCACACGACCATCCCTGGCTTTAAATCAAGTTGGCTCAAGAGCTTGGTGGGATCTTCTTCCGATTCGCGTTCACCTCGGATAAGCCAATTGGCTGCGAGATGAGTCATCGCGGGGGCAATCCGCCGACCGAGATAAGTTCCGTAAGCCGCTCGTTTACCTTTCTCTTGTGCATGGGCTTGTCGTGTGCAAACCGAATCGACAATCGAAGCTAAAAGAAAAATGAGTAGCAGGGATTGAGTGCGGGTTGCGAAGCGATTGGAGAGAAACTGCATCGTAGACTGTCCGTTCCGGGTTATGTCGAACTAGCGGCAATCATTTGCAGCCAGGGACTTATGCGATCCAACTCTTGGAGTCGGTTGAGTTGTGGATTATATCCTAGCCGATCTCGTGCTGATTGAATTGAAAAATAATGATCGACCCCTAATTGAAGTGCTACGAATCGTGTCATGGGAGGTTCGGAACGAATTCTACCTGCGCGATAAAGGGTCTCTAATATTGCTCCAATTTGGTAAGCACTCTTGAGTGAAATCTGCTTGCTCGGTACGACCAAGTTTGCTGCGGTGACTATTTGAGAAACCCAAGACCAGCATGCGATCGGTTCGCCGTCGGTGATAAAGTACGCTCGGCCAGCAGCGCCAAGATCGTTGTCCAAGAGTTTCTTCATCGCAAGAACATGCGAGTGGGCGGCACTGGACACGTGGACTGTATCCATCAGATTAGATCCATCTCCGACACGTCGTAGCCGCCCTTGTCGACAACGTTGAATGAGGCGCGGCATCAGATGAGGATCGCCTTCCCCCCAAATTAAATGAGGCCTCAACGCAACGGTCAGCATATTCTTGGGGTCGTTCGACGCGAGTACTTGCTGCTCAGAGATAGCTTTTGTGCGAGGGTAATCGCAGAGCCATTTTTTCGGGTAGCTTGCCGATTCATTGATGCCAGACTGTGGCGTTCCGTCGAAGGTAACGCTGGGGCTACTGCAATGGACAAACGCGCGAACACCACACTCCTTGGCCGCGTTGATGAGGTGGTTTGTCGCGGTAACGTTAATCGATTCGAAATCGGATCGCTTTCCCCACACACCGGCTAGAGCCGCAGTGTGAATCACAGCGTCCATTCCTTCGACTGCGTCACGACACTGCATCGCATTTGTTACGTCGCCGACAATTGCTTGAACACCGATTTGTCGAAGCTCTGGATAATCGCGCCGGGCGATTCCATGAACGCAGTAGCCTTCGCGTGTTAGCTGCCGACAAATATGGCTTCCGAGAAAGCCACCATAACCGGTAACTAAAACGCGAGTTGTCATGAGATACTTGCAACCGGAGTGAGGGATTCTACTTCGTGTAGTTTACCTCTTGGCTGCATAGCGTCATGGCCTAAGACTTCACATGCGAGAGAAAAGTAGTCTTCAGCTCCGTGCGAGTTGGGAGCGTAATTGAAGATCGACTGGCCAAAGCTGGGAGCTTCTGCCAGACGGATATTGCGTCGAATTTTTGTTTGGAAGAACTTGGCACCCGCCCAAACACCCGACTGCGACGACTGTAGCGTCAGGAACTCTTGAACATCGCGCGAAACTTCTGCTGCCAACCTGGTCGATGATTCGTACATGCACAACACAATACCCGACAGCCGAAGTGTGGGGTTCAGTCGTTTCGCTACTAGATCGATTGTGCGGAGTAGCTTACTCAAGCCGTGCAACGCGAGAAAGTGAGGCTGCAGCGGGAGGAAAACTTCGTCCACGGCCGTCAATGCATTGAGCGTCAGGACATTCAGCGACGGTGGACAGTCGAGCAGCATAAAGTCAAATTCTTCCGTGTCGATGTCTAATCGATCCTTCAGAATCATCTCACGGCCAACCTCGCCCGCTAGCTCAATTTCAGCAGCAGCCAAATCCAAGCTACCTGGTACGACAGCAAGGTGTGGATGGACCCACTTACGCGCATCTGCCAGCGAAGCATTATCGCACAGGACATCGTACATACTCGGTTCGCCTTGATGCGTAGACATTCCCAAATGCAGAGAGGCGTGCGACTGGGGGTCTAAATCGATCAAACAAACACGTTGCCCGGCATTCGCCAAAGCAGCAGCAAGATTTACGGACGTGGTCGTTTTTCCAACGCCACCCTTTTGATTCAGAATAGCAATCTTTCGCATAGCATTTCATCCTTGAAGTAGCGTGGGATTTTTTTGGTAGCTGAACTTAAGTATCTCAATGTCGCGGTAGCTTACGTCGCTCACGGTCAAACCAGAGACAATACCTGATCTAGCAAGCACGTTTCGCATTAGTTGATTGCCGACGATATAGATACGGATTTAAGCTTGGATCGTTGTACATTTTAAACTGACGATAAGTCCGATGTCGTTTCACGCCAGAAAGTATTTCTTTGATGGCGGTGTCTAAACATTGACCTAACTCGCTCTGTTGAACGCGACATATTGCGGATCGCGTAAGTACTTTATCGCGATGCGCATCATCGATGTCTGGGCGATCCAGTTGTTCATCTAGATGGTAAATTCGGATGGTAATAATCGACAATCGATCGATCATGGATCCGGGTGTCTCCGAGTTTTGAGTCGCATTTGCCAGAAGGGTTACTTGTTCTTTTTCGAGATAAGCGGTAAGCCAATCATCTAGCTTCTCTATCCCGTCGTTGCGTTGTTGGTTGAGCTTATCGATCGCACGTTTGACGGTCGCGATCTCGCTATCGCTAACGTCAGGGCTTCTCGCGATATCTTCTTGATGCCACAAGTCGTAGTTGTAACGGTGCTGCTGGCATGCAATTTCTAGCCACCCCGAACATGTGTTTAAGTAGTCAGACTTGTGCCAATATTCTACTGCAGCGACTTGCATCGCAATGGTTTCGGAGGCATTGAACATAATAATTCGATCGTTGGAAGCGACGAAAAAGCCAGTTGAGAGACGATTACTGTCGAGGTTTTAGCGAGACTTCACACTGGAGAACAAGGGAGATTTGCAAAGATTTGCGGAATCGCCCTAAGTGCAGCGGGCACCAGCGGCTAAGTGTTTGATGCAACGTCCAATAACGCGTCTAGCGGGAGCGGCTCAGGAAAAACGACATCCTCATCCGGCCTGCCCACGGCTGGTCCGCTTTTTCCAGGTCGCGATGCATCTTTGGCGTTGCCATCTGGTGCAATCATGAAGCTCACTGCGACTTGCTGGATTGTTAACTTGGGTAGTTTAATCGTCCTTCCCTATTCTAGTTTGATCTTCTGCCAGACTTTGTCCGAAGAATCGAAATACCTTATTCGATTCCTTAGGATGATCATTGGCATGGCCGTCGTTAACGCAGACAGCTTACGCAATACTCTCGGTGGGCAACTCCAGTTGTCGCAGTCGGATCTCGCAGAACGGATGCGTGAGACGCTCCTAGTGCGAAACGGCGTTTACTGCGCACGACGTTTTGCAATCGACGGTTACACTCTGACTTGGTTCGTTGAAGAGAATCAAGTCAAGCTAACCGGTCCTGATGGCAAGCTTCTATCTGCCACTTCGGCACTTGCGTTTGTTCACCATCAGTCTTCCGGTAGACGCGCGGCGTAGCACCCAAAGCACTCGTTCATATCGACGTCGTCTAAGTCTTTAGCTGAACCACTGGTACTTGCCGGTGGCTTCAAAGGCGTTTTCAAAATGACGAACAGATAGCGGGTTTAGGACCACTTCCACCACGTCGAATCGAGCCGGGCAGTCGAGCAGTCGGTGCTTCTTGAGAAACTCGAGTGCCAAACGCGTTAGTCTTTCTTGCTTGCGATCATCGACCGCGTCCGAAGGACCACCCTCGCTTGGGTTCGTCCACGCTTTGACTTCGACAAAGACGATTTGCTTTGCCCCTGTGCGTGTTTTGCCGAGTGCCACCAAGTCGATCTCGCCGAGTGAAGTTCGATAGCTACGAAAGAGAATGCGGTAGCCTGAGCGTTTCAAGTATTGCTCTGCTATCCGTTCGCCACGCTCACCAACAGAACCAGACTGGGTGTCAATCTTCGAAGCAATCAACCATGTGAACCGCTTTTTAATTTGCGTTAAAGCGGACTGAATACTTGCTGTTGAGATCAAAAGTTCTCGTCCTTGCACTAGATCATCACTCTAGTTTTTGCGTTTGGCTTTTCGCAAAGCCCTGTCACGTTCTTTTTGTAAGCGTTCTCGTTCTTTCGGTGTAAGTCGTTTTCCTGTGCTTTGCTTGAGCGACATACCTTGCATGGGGTTCATGGGGTTGTTCGACATCATCCCTTGCATCTGCTGAAGGGCAGCCATCTTTTCTCTCGCACCACCGCTAGACATCATTTTCATGAAGCCAGCAATTTGATCAAACTGTTTAAGAAGTTCATTCACCATCGGTGCCGTCGCTCCGCATCCTGCTGCGATTCGCATTCGACGTTGGTTGTCGATGATCTTTGGATTGTCTCGTTCGGTAGGAGTCATTGAATCAATGATCCCAGCGATGCGTCGCATTTCTTTATCGCTGTCGGCGCTTTGAAGTGCCTTTGACATTTCACCCATACCAGGCATCAAGCCCATCATCTTTTGCATCAGACCAGGCTTGCGTAACTTTTGCATCATGTCGCGGAACTCGGCCAACCCAAACTGGCCCTTCTTCATCCGCTCTTCCATCGACTTGCGTTCGTCCTCGTCGACTAGTCGATGTGCTTCGCGAGCGACTTCTAGAATGTCGCCCATTTGCAGGATACGGCTTGCCATTCCTTCGGGTCGAAAGGGCTCCAGTGCATCAAGGTGTTCTCCCGTCCCGAGGAATTTGATGGGGACTTGCGTAACGGCTTTGACGCTCAGCAACGCTCCCCCGCGAGCATCTCCATCCAGCTTGGTCATAATGACACCGTCAAGCTCGAGTGCGGCGTTGAACGCGCCGGCACTGATGACCGCATCTTGACCGGTCATGCCGTCGACAACCAACAAGACCTGATCTGGCTTCACGCTTCGGTCGATCGACTTGAGTTGGCCCATCAGTTCTTCATCGATGGCCAAGCGTCCGGCGGTATCGAGAATTACAACATCAGCGCCGGCTGCTTTTGCGGCAGCGATACCTTCCTGGCAAACTGCGACCGGGTCCGACGCACCTTCCTTGGAGAAGACTTCTACTCCCAGTTGTCGACCGAGCACGTGAAGCTGCTCGATAGCGGCTGGGCGTTGAAGGTCGGCTGCGATCAGATAGGGCTTGAACTTGGATTCTTTGATTAACTGCGCAAGCTTCCCGCAGGTCGTTGTCTTTCCGGCTCCTTGGAGACCGCAAAGCATGATTGTTTTGACCTGACCGCGTTGAAGCGGAACCGTATTATCGACTGGCCCGAGAATCGCGACTAATTGGTCGTAAACAATTCGAATCAGTTCTTCGCTGGGCTTGAGTGAGAGAAGAACGCGTTTCCCGAGAGCAGCCTCGGTGACTCTTCCCATGAACTGCTCAACCACCGAAATGCTGACGTCAGCCTCCAAAAGGGAGTTTTCTACCAGCTTTAAGCCATCCCGCATGTTGGCTTCGGTAAGCTTTCCCTTGCCTCGAATGCTCTTGAATGCGGATTGGAGATTTTCGGATAAGGAATCGAACATCTTCTGAAACTCTTGAGAAACGGGTGGGACTGTTGTTCCAGTGAAAGGTTATCGCAGCAGCCTCGGTTCTACCAGTCGTGTGGCGGCACAATGAAGCTGGCCTTATGAAAATTCGGTCTCTACTGAGCCGTTAAGCGCTAGCTCCGGGTTCCCCCCGGGTAACCTTTCCAGCAATTCAAACCATCTATCGCCGCGCGCCACCCGTGGCTAACCCCATCGGCTCAGTGCTGGGCAGCATCAGAGTGTGAGTCTGGGGAACTTTTCCGGGGGTGATGCTATCCAAGCCCAGTAGAACACGCAGGGGGCCACCCTGCGCGGGTTGTAACGAGAGCACCGATTTGGAGGCCTCGATGTAGTAGATCAGACCCGTAAAACCGGTATTGATTTGTTGGGAAGTGCCTTTCGGGAGCTTCTTTCGTTGCAATCAAAAGGGTCGTAATTAAAATCCAACGATAGGTGTACGGGAATTTTCTCACCGTATTTCCTTAGATAATCGCTTCATTTTGTCACCTGAAAGTCGCATATGACCATCGGTCGCAACGGAAATCGTTCCCAACTTCGACGTCAAAAACTAGGCAAAGCACGCAAACTTTCGCAGTCCCGCCAGGCTCTGCTGGAGTCTTTGGAGCTTCGTCAATTGATGACTGTCGGACCGCAATTAGTCGCGATCCAGTCCAACGAAGGGACGGTCGTTTCGGAAGGGCAGATCCTCAACACGAGTCCTCGCGAGTTGGTCTTCCGTTTCAGCGATTCCTCCAACATAGATCCTGCGACTCTTAGCGGCATTCAGATCACTCGCTCTGGCGGCGATAGTGCGTTCGACCGAGCATACGTCAGCACGGATTTGGGTACCAACGGAACGGTCGTCATGGACTTTGCCGCAGCAGTCCCTGGACAACCTGGCAATGGGACTCGCGTCACGTTCACTTCCGTCGCACAGGCCACCTCTGGCGTTCCAGTACTGACGGTCGGAGTCAAGAGCGTTAACATCCAGTTAAACACGCTTGCCGGTTTCAAGACGACCGCACAAAACATTCTGACCGCTTTCCAAAACTCACCTGCTGCTCGTTCGGTTGTCATTGCATCAATCCTTCGAGGGGTTCCTACGACTGTTGTTTCGGACACTGCTCCTGTGGGGCAGACATTGACTCTCACAGGAGCCAATACGCCAAAAGCGACTACGAACCTGAACGCAGGTGCGGCGGTT
The DNA here is from genome assembly GCA_031412775.1 of Pirellulaceae bacterium. Classification (GTDB taxonomy): domain Bacteria; phylum Planctomycetota; class Planctomycetia; order Pirellulales; family Pirellulaceae; genus JAIYDQ01. The sequence continues at coordinate 9,198 of JANODQ010000716.1, forward strand.
CAAGTCGACTTCACCGCTTCGCAACCGGGCGTATCAGGACTAAACACGCGGGTCGTTATTACAAGCCGTAACTTTGGTGGTCCCGGTCTTCCAAACGTTTCGGTCGTCGGTCAAACGATCAACGTTCAAGTCAACAGCAACGTCAACAATGCGACAACGCTTGGCGAATTTGTTGATGCCATTAACAGCAACACGCCCGCTGCACAACTTTTGACAGCAAGAATCGCTAGCGGACTTCGTTCGACTCGAATCGGAACAACCGTTGTCAATAACACAACGATTCCCCTTGGAGGACTCAACGATGTCAACGTAGTACCTGGCTATATCGGTTTGGGTGATACTCCGAACGAAGTCATCGTTCGATTCGCCGAAACGCTACCTGACGATATTTATCGCGTCGACATTCTCGGCACGGGTATTACCGCGTTGAGAGGGATCAACGGCCAAGCGTACAACAGCGGTACTGATACGAGCCGAACGTTTGAACTTGATCTGGGCGCATTAGTAGCAAGCGTGGTTCCACAACCGATTGTTACTACCAATGGCGTGCGAAGTCAGCTACTCAATGAGATCCACGTCTATTTCAATAATGACGATCTCAATTTGCAAGACGCTCGAAATCCAGCGTTTTATCAACTTCGATATTTGCGAGGAACGGTCGATACGAATGACGACTTGGTTGTCTATCCGCAGACGGCGACTTATGACGCAGGTACGGATCGAGTTGTCCTAAGGTTCGCGCGTAATCTCGATGGTTTTGCTTCCGCAGCGGGCGTACCCGTAGATGCGATGCGTCTGCGTGTGGGTAGTCGTGTTGACGCCAATAAGTTTGCGGTACTTCCTGTAAATGCACTCGTTGTAGTTCCTTTGTCGGCTCCTTCAACGATCACGTTCGGGCAGAATGAAGAACCGGGTGACCAGTTTTCAACGGCTAAAAATCTAAACACATCCGGCTGGACCATCTCAACTTCAGCACCAAGTTCGGCAGTTCTTAACGCTTTGATTTCCAATCCGACTCCGTATTCACTGGATTTTCCGGGAGCCGATTCCGAGCCTGGCAATCGAAAGATTCGTTACCAACAACACGTCACCGGAGTGGATGCTGATGGTATAGAAGTTATCGAATACAACTTCCAAGGATTCTTGGGTTCAGCCAACGGCAGCAACCAACTGAATGCGATTACCGATGGTCAAAAGGAAATCGTCCGAAATATATTCGATCTCTACCAGAACTATTTGGGCGTAAGATTTGTTGAGACAACTTCGCGTGGTGCAACGATAGCGGTCGGAGACATGCGAGCCATCGATCCTACTGCGGTCAATGGGATCGGTGGGCAGACGCTTATCAATGGCACATTGCTGGTAAACGGCCAGCCGGCTGTCATTTTTGATATTCAAGATTCGGAATCATCGACGAACAATATTTTTGGAACCGAGTTGTTCCGAACTTTTGCCCGAGGCATTGGCAATTTGTTAGGGCTTGGGACTGCCGATGAAGTTCCTGGATTGACTGTTCAAAGCAACATTCCACCAGTGAATCCGGGGATCGATACGGAACTGGTTTATCCAGGCAATGCCGATATTGTTTATGGGCAGTACATGCATCGCCCCGAAAGCAAGGACATCGATCTTTACCGATTCAACATCCCCGCAAGAGGCGAAGTTCGAATTGAAGTAAGCGCCGAACGTATAGTGGCGCGTGATCCCGTTACTGGCGAGTTGCGTGGTGATGCAAGCTTGCTAGATGCAACACTTCGATTGTATCGACGATCTGTTGATGGAAGTTGGACTGAAGTTGCAGCTAACGACAACTACTTTAGCGAAGACTCGCAAATTCGTTTAAACCTTGAGCCAGGCGATTACATCGTCGGAGTAAGTGCCAAGGGAAATCAGACTTATGATCCGAACATTCCCGATTCTGGATTGGGTGGACGATCTGAGGGCAAGTATCAACTTCGATTGGATTTTAATCCTCCGCAAACCGCTTCGCTACGCGATTCTACGGGAGTCGCGATTGACGGTGAAGCCGATGGAAAGCCAGGCGGATTCTTTGATTTTTGGTTTGTGCCCAACAATTCAACAAACACAATCTATGTTAGCAAAAACGCTCCTGTAGCAGGTGCGAACCTGCAGCCAGTCACTGGCAATGGTTCATTGGCAAGTCCGTTCAATACAATCGCTCAGGCGCTTGCTGCAACATCTGCAACTCGCAATGTCGTTCGATTGCTCGGCAACGGTGGGACAGACGGAGATGTCTCAACGGCCGGTGACAATTTTGCCTACGAAGTTGGCTTTAATCGACTCGGCCAAGTTCAAGCTGATGGGCCTACGTTTGACGTTCCGGCCAACGTGACCGTGATGATCGACGCTGGTGCAATCGTAAAGCTGAGCCGCGCGAAAATTGGCGTCGGTAGTTCAACAGTTTCGGTAGATCGAAGCGGTGGCGCGTTGCAAGTCTTGGGAATACCTCGATTCATCGATTCAAGCGGACGAGTAGTTGCCGATTTAGCCGGTAATCCTGTTCCAGGTAACGTCTACTTCACGTCGCTTAATGATTCGTCGGTTGGCATTGGAAGCAACCGCGACACTAACAGGCCTGCGGCAGCGCCGGCGGATTGGGGCGGGATTGACATTCGGAATCAAGTCGATGCGTCTTTAGCGAGTGTCGTAGGGTCGAATCGCGCTAACAAAGAAGCGAACGGGCTCTTCTTGAACTCGATCATTCATGCTGATTTAAGATTCGGAGGCGGAAGCGTTGTATTCGATGGTGTATCGCAGGTTATCACTCCAATCCACATGGTCGATGCTCGACCGTTGATTGCTAACAGTTTGATCTCTAGATCAGCAGACGCGGCTATTTCTGCGACTCCAAATAGCTTCTTGGAAAGTAATTTCCAAGATCCGGTGTCACAAGCAAGAGCTTCCGCACTATTCATCTCTGACCTTGAGCGAGTTGGACCGGATATTCGTGGTAATCGTTTGACGAATAATTCGGTTAACGGCTTGTTTATTAAGACGAGAACCAATCCGACATCTACTGCCGAGAAGATCACGATTCCCGGTAGGTTCAACGATACTGATATCGTGCACGTCATCTCCGAGAACCTTGTGATTCAAGGCGCAACAGGTGGTTATGTTTCCACGACTGAGTCTCCTTCAGCCATTGCCGTGGTAGCGACTCCGTCAAGTGTATCGGGGCTTACGAACGGACTTTCTGCATTGACTGGCCCGACGAATGGATATCGGTACAAGTTTACGTTTTACACACCCGCATCCAACTTCGAATCGCCCGCATCGGCATCAACACGTTTGATCCAAGTTCAGACTGCATCTGGTGTCGACTCTGGACAAATTCTTTTGACTGGGCTTCCTGTATTGCTCCCGACACAAGTACTTCGGATTTATCGTTCGTCGGTTGTCAACGGAGTTGAGTCTTTGTCTTACTTGGTTGGGACAACTAGTCCGACTCAAACGACGTTTACGGATAACTTTGCAGCACCCGAAGTTGTTGCAGCTACGCCGTCGATTATTTCAACAGTTCTTCCAACTCCGCCAAGCAGTATTTTGGTTGGAACGACTAATGACCCCGCTCTCATCACGGGACTTGTTTCAGGTCGCTATCGCTATCAGATTGCCTACATGGAAATTGACGGTAGTGAAGGATTGCCTGCGACTGTAGCTCAGGACGCGGTGGTTGTTACGACTGTGGTTGGCAGCGCCACTGGACAGGCGATTTTAGATAATTTACCGCTAGATACAAGCTTCGGCGCTGCGACTCGGATTCTTAAAATCTATCGAGTGTCCGTCGATCCAATTTCACTTGCAGTTACGGGAAATTTCCAATTAGTCGGGACCCTTCCTTCGGGAACGAGAACTTTCGTCGATTCCAACGTTAAAGTTGCACTCGCTCTCACCATTCCGACTGGAGGACTTGCTCCAGTCTTGTCGTTGAATGCAACTAGCGGATTACAATCAGGTAACAGTTACCAGTATTCGTACTCGGTAGCGAATACCGCCGGTGCTGAGAGCGCAAGAAGTTCAGATACCGTGGTCACATTGACTGCCGGCGTTAACACTATTCAAATTCGATCATTACCGATAATCGCGGCTAACGAAACGCTTCGAATTTATCGCTCAAGAGTTAGTAACCCGGCTACACCTCCCGTGGTAACGATTGATCCACCTATCTTGGTAGGAGTCGTCTCTAGTGGCGTCACTAGCTTTACAGACATCGATGCTCGGGTCATCCCTGCATTTAACACATCTGTGGGCACTACAATTCCTACTCCTGCACTTTCGGTAGTTTTCGCACCCCAAGTCGCAGTCGGAGCGAATGGCACACCTGCTCTTGTTAACGGAATAACTCAAGGCACCTATCAGTACCAAATTTCAATCGTTGAAACGATTGTCAATCCGAATTCTGGTATATCGGAGTTCTTAGAGAGTGAGCCGACCGGGACTTTGCCTAGTCCTCTTACAACTGTGAACGTAACCAATACAGGTTCGGTCGCAAACGGAACGGTCACGATTTCCAACCTCCCGTCGATTGCGGCGACTCAGAGATATCGCATCTATCGCGCATTGGTAACTCTTGGTGCTCCCGTAGCATCGTCGCCGTTCCTCCTGGTCGCGGAGTTACCTGCAACGACCACAAGTTTCATTGATGCGAGAGCGACTGCGGGAATCATCTTGCCAACGGTGTCAGATACTTCGCTCAACGATTTATCTGGAGCATTAACAGCGAGAACGAATGGTTCTCTGCAGGTTGATCCTGGCATGGTAATGAAGTTCCAAGGCTCACGAATAGAAGTCAACGGTGGCGGTCAGTTCCTCGCTGAAGGGACTGATGGATCTCCGATTATCATGACCAGTATTAACGATACGCGTTACGGCGCTGGCGGAACATTTGATACAGCCAATCGACGCGGAACGGTCGCTCCGGTTGCGGGTAACTTCGGCGGCGTATTTATCGGCCAGGCAAGCACAGGGTCATTTGACTTCGTGCGGTTCGCTTTTGGCGGTGGGACAACGCGTATTGATGGCGGTTTTGCTTCTTTTAATGCAATCGAAGGCCATCAAGCAGAGCTTCGAATCACCAATTCGCGATTCGAAGATAATGCTTCAGGAATCGAGGCGCTCACACCGACCAATCGAGCAGGACGCGGTACCAATTTTGATGCAACGATTTTCGTTCGAGGATCGCAACCCGTCATCGTCGACAATCGAATCACCAATAATGCATCGGCAGCTATCAACATTGATGTCGATTCGCTCAACAGTCAATTCGTAGTCGATAAG
>JANODQ010000717.1:0-2895 GCA_031412775.1 Pirellulaceae bacterium
CAAGCCGGCCTTCTTGAGTTTCTTCAATAGCTGGGTTCTCAGGTTCGCGTTGGCCCATCCTCCCGGTCGCATTGCAGCGGCTCGGTATTCGGGTTTGTCTATGACATACTCGGCGTCTTGAGGTGTGATCTCTCGAAGGTCTTCAAGAATGGCTTTCAATTCAGGGAATAATGGAACGGTCCTAACTCCCCGGCCTTCGTGGTGTTCTACCTTGGGCTCGGGAACGCTGATCCGATCGTGTGCCCAGTTGATATCCTCCCATTTGAGGGAAAGCACCTCGGAGGGGCACCGCAAGCCACCAAAACGACTAAGCCCGATGATTCCCTGCCAAACTGGGTCGCATACTTTTAGAAGCTGGGCAATCGATTCCTGCGTAACTTCTACGTTGCTCATTTTCGAGGTGTCCCTCGTTTTGACTCGACCAAACGGCTTCTCTGTAATCAGCTTCCAGTCGATCGCATCTTGAAAAAATTGCCAGGAAAACTTCACTCGCTTGTGAACGGTCGAAGGCGCTAGGCCTCTTTGCTTGATGCTCTCAACAAACTGAATCGCGTGGCCTGCGGTAACGTCTCGAAGTGCGATTCCCCCTGGCATGTTGCGCTTAAGGTCTTGAACAACTTGGCCCCAAACGATCAGCGTCGCGGGTTTCTTATCTTTTCCATGGCGTTTAACGAAGTCATCTAGGAACGCAGATAGCGTGATTCCTTTTTGCTTGGAATTAGATTTTGACTTCTCAACTAAACCGTGTTTCTCGAGTTGCTCCCTTAGTGCGTTGCCTTCTTCAAAGATCCATGTGAGCAATTCGCCTTCAGGTTTCAAGCCTAGTCGGCGGTTAGAGACGAGAGACTCGACACGCCTCTTAACGCTCTCTGCGTTTCGAGTACTGCATTGGCCTAGATTGACTGCCTTTCGCTCTTTCTTCTCATTGTAGAAAAGTATGCGTTTTCGTCCGTCCGGATCGTGGGCAATGGTCGCCATCGTTTAGAATCCATCCTGTTGAACCATCGAATCAAAACCACGGAAGATAGCGATGGAAGCAATCTTGTCGGCTGGCCGGCCTATCCGTGAGTGTTTGAATGTAAGGGTGTGATCGTCCGGTCGTCAAGCAACATTGAGCGATCGCGACGGTCTCGGTTCTGCCAAAAATCAATGCAAGCCTGATTTGTAGGCAGTCGAATAACTTCAAAAAGCTTTTCGGCGTCGGCTTATCGATCGCGCGAAGCTGGCTTTCGTGGTTTCGTTTTCTTGCGTCGTGGTGTCGTGTTCCGCTTCTCGAGGTTCGCAAAGCCAGCGTGCTGATAGGGCGGCTCGGTCTCTTCGGCGTTCGTTCGCTCGGCGATGTAGCGCTCGAGTTCTGCAATGTGATACCGGCGTGCGTTCCCGATACGGAATGAACGGATCTTCCCGGCCTTCGATAGCGTCCAGAGTGTTCGCTCGGAAATGTCCAGGGCCTTAGCAGCTGCATGGGATGACAAAGCTAACTTAAGCGTTCCCAACTCCGTTGGCGTCGGCTCCGACGTCTCTTTTTCGTCGTGGTCATCGTCAAAGTAGGAATGAATTTCAGGTGGAGCAATCATCGTGGAAAACCTATGTGCGAGACAACTCGGCATCCTGTCGGAATCGACCATTCGGATCATCGGACAGATGCGAGCGTAAGCGAGGGAAGTACCGTTCAAAAAACGCTTAAAAATCTAAGCGATTGATGCAAACGATGAAGCAAGTCCCTTTCGCTGTTTGATCCAGCAAACAAGCGGCAACTACGACGTTTTCCATGTCGTTAGGTAAGAAGGAGAGATAGGCAGTTCTCGAATCCCTGGGGCGCTTTGCAGCTACCCGGGGGTCATCGAGTAGCAATCAAGCGAACTATCTACCTCAGTCTTTATCTTCTTGATCTTACAGATGTAGATGAGGGCGTCAACTGAAAACTTTAAAAGTGTTGCTTTGATGTTTTTATGTACGAGTTACAAAGATCAAAAAGCGCGTAGCTAAGCAACCGCTTTTACCTGTCATTTGTGGCGTTTCTGATCCAAGAAACCATGACGTATGTATTGCAAAAAGTGTCAGATATTGCAAGGGTTATCAGTAAATACCTAAACTAACCCGGTAGCAACCCGGTAGTAGATTGGCTTACTATTGGGCTGCAGCCGACTCATTGGGTGCGGTCGCGGATTATGCCTAGATGGCGACGCGTGGTCCTGTTCTGACATTTCAAACTTCGTCGCGGCAAATTTTACCAATTTGGATGGTTGCCGTGCGTAATCGGACAAGATAGGAATCGGTAGATGATGTTTGTAACCCGCGAACAGTTTTTGGAGCTCAAAGAATGGGCATTTAAACTCGATCGTCAAATAGTCGATTTTGATCGACTAGTTTGCCGACGTATAGAGGAAAGAAATGCCTCGGATGAACCAGCCGCTAGCGATGCAAGCGAAAAAGTGGACGAGTTGGTCCACCGACATCTACTTCAATTGAGCCTCGCCTGTGCGGCCTATCCCAGGGATACAGTAGACCTCTGGGCTGCTCGATGGATCGGGCACAACTCAACCGTAAAGCTTCCGTAACCCGCTGGCGATACGCTGACGAAGCGACTCTTGCTCGCGGAGCTCTTCGGGTCTGACGCCGCCAAGCAATCCACGAGCCCGAGCGACCAGTTGCTCGTCGGAGTTGATATTCAGCCTTTCAAACCGCTCGAAGAACTCGAGCAGGTTTGTAATCGCCGTGTCGCGGAAGACTTTGGGCTTGCCATCGTCTTCGCCTCCCAAACGGTTAGCTAGATGAGAGACAAGCTGACTTAGCTCTTCTGCAAAAGTCGACTCCGCAATTTGCACCGCTTCATCAAACCGCTCTCGCACGCGTCGGCATTCGGCTTCATATACTTCCGGTGCGACCGATTGC
>JANODQ010000718.1:0-9183 GCA_031412775.1 Pirellulaceae bacterium
TGATCATTCAAGGCATGACAGTCGACCTGGACATGCTCTTTCGAAACTTAATCGATAATGCCTTTAAGTACGGAGGCAAGCCGTGCAAGATCGACATATCTGTTAAATTCAACTCAAAAACAAATCGTCTTTCGGCCACAATCAGCGACAACGGAAACGGCATTCCACGATCGATGCGGAGAAGGATCTTTAACAGATTCTTTCGCATCGGTGATGAACTAGAACGAACTAAACCGGGGATTGGACTAGGATTGTTTTTAGTTCGAAACGTCATCCGTCGATTGAAAGGGAGCATTGCTATCGTCGATATTCCTGGACACTCAGGAACACGATTCGAGATATCGCTTCCTAATGCGTCGAGAGTCACTTCCGATCAAAACACTTAGGTCTATTTGAGTAGTGGGGCCAATCGCAAACAACTCTTAGTCCAGCTTAACTGCTGCCGATTGCAGTTGCACCGATAAACCGCTAGCACTTCCGAGATCAAGAATCATGGTGACGTTAGGGTGCGTTTGTAGAATCGACGCTGGAACTTGAGGCGTCACCACTCCTTCGATCGAATTGAAAACGGCTGTCGATTTTCTCCGATCGGGTACGCTGCAGATGATTTTCTGACTTTGCATGATTTGATGAACGGTCATGCTCATCGCACGACGTGGAACATGGTCTAGATGATCGAACCATCCTTCACCCACTTGTTGTCGACGCGATGCATCATCTAATTCGACGATACGAAAGGCGTCTGTCGTCAGAAAGTCAGCAGGCGGATCATTGAATGCAAGGTGCCCATTTTCGCCGATACCTACTAAGGCCAGGTCGACCGGTGCCGACCAAATCGCGTTGGCTGCTTGCTGACAAATGAAATACGGCTCTTGGATACCATCCAAATACATAAACGATTTCAGTGGTACACGGTCTACAAATCGCTGTTTTAAGTAACCACAAAAGGAAGCTGGATGCTCAATACTCAAACCGATGTATTCATCCAAATGAAAGGCTTCGACACGACTCCAATCGATGCCTGGCTCGTTAATCAATGCCTCAAGAACCTCGAATTGACTGGAACCGGTAGCGACGACCAGTCTCGCAGTGGGCCTCTGCTGCAGCGCTGCTCGCAGTGTTTCACCAGCAACACGCCCAGCATAGGAGCCTAATCCAATTCGGTCTTGAGCAATCACTAGTTCCAATGTTCTGATCCCTGTTGTAAATAGAAGTCCTATAGAGATTGAGTCCGCGACGCAAATTCCGTCGGCTTCAACCCTGCCCGTATCGTAGAATAGCTAAAAACCAGAGGAACTTCGAGCCTTTCGTGGAAATACGTGTCAATTTGTACCGCAAACATATGACCATGTGGAACGCTCACTTGTCGCACAGACACCATGACATTTAACTAATGGCTGCATAGAGACTAGTGACCTGCGGCTTAGGCGACTCACACCACCTTAACGATGTCTGACCAGTCCAGGATGGATATCCAAATTAAGAGCGTCCGACTGATGGGCTCGAATTTTTTCCCATGCTAAAGCGCCCATCACAGCGTTGTCGGTGCAGTACTCAAGCTTTGCAATGACAAGCTCTCGACCGATTGCATCAACAGCATCCTTCAACTGTTGACGAAACACCTTATTCGCAGCAACTCCTCCTCCCAGGCACAATCGCTCGCATCCCGTGATTTTTAGAGCAAATATTGCTTTGGCAACCAAACAATCGACTACGGCTTGTTGAAACGACGCAGCCAGATCACATCGGTATTGGGGCTCCAAGTTGAGGCTTGTGAAGTCTTGTTTGCCTTCGGATACCAATCGATAACGAACGGCCGTTTTGAGTCCGGAAAAACTAAAGTCCATCCGCTTCGTATCATTGATTAACGGCCGAGGAAACTGGAAGGCTTTAGGATTCCCGCTTTCTGCTAACATTGCCAACCTTGGCCCACCAGGAAATGGAATACCCAACATGACCGCAACCTTATCAAAGGCCTCGCCAGCAGCATCATCGATGGTCCCCCCTAGCGGTAACCACTCGTAACTATTCTTACATTGATAAAGATGCGTATGGCCTCCACTAACGACAAAACCAACGCACGGAAAGATCGGCTCGCTTCGCCCCAAAGAGCAAGCATACACATGGGCGTGAAGATGGTTGACCGCCACCAATGGAAGATTCCAAGCAATCGAAAGTCCCTTCGCCGCAGAGAGCCCAACAAGTAGCGAGCCGGGTAGTCCTGGTTGCGTAGCGACAGCAATTGCCGAAAGCTGGTCTGGAGTAATCTTCGACTCAACCATCACGCGATCAATCACCGGGATGATACGTTCCAAATGAGCCCGGGCAGCAATCTCAGGAACGACTCCCTCATAGATGCGATGCAATTCCTCCTGGCCCGCAACGCATTCGGCAAACACTTGACCATCCTCTGTGATGATTGCCGCAGCAGTTTCATCACAGGTCGACTCGATGGTAAGAAGGATTCGCATCCTTATTTTTCCGAATTCGGGCTAGGCAATGCTGGAGCTCTACTGGGCTTTGCTGCTTTCTCCATCGCCTCAACTTCATCAGCGAAACTATACATTCGATAATCTTCGAGATCCGTGAACTCGCCAGAAATCACTAAGTCTCCAGTCCGTGGATCATAAGCAACCACCTCACCTGCCGATTGGAGTGGATCTTTGTCATGCTTCTCAGGACGATTCTGCGCAGCCAGAGGTTGACCACCGCGGAGATCAGCGATCGTGACCGGGTTTCTGTAGCCAAAACCCGTGACTTGCTTGATGATCTTCATCACCGGATGAATCACATCGCTACCACCCTCGACAGGAGGTCCTGAAAGAACCATTCCACGATCGGCAATCACATTCTTGGGAACCATCAAACCCATCTTGGTGTCCCACTCACCGTAAACAAGTTTGGCCTTCACTCCAGTCACGGCTAAATCGACGCCACTGGCGAATATCTCCGTGGGGGTGCGAAGCGATGCTAATCCAGAAGCACTACTCCAGGGCGAAACAAGTTTACTATTTCTAACCAATATCTTTTTACCTGCTGCAAGCTTTTGAACCTCTGCACGATGAGCGTCTTCCAACTGTTGAACCCTTGCGACTGTCTCTGGTTTCATGGAGGCTGTATTGACTTTGAGACTTTCTAATCGCGGAAAGTTTGGATCTTCCACAACAAGCCGAATGCGATAACGATAAATCCGGTTTAGCTGTACTCCAAAATCGAAAAATCTGATTAACTTGTGGCTGCTGTATTCAGGAACTTTGGGGGTTGCTGCAGCAACCATCGCCGTTTCTTCGGGTGTCATCAGGGGTGCAACTCGGAAGCCTCCGGACCCTTCTCCTTCCATAGAGCCTTCGCTACTCCCGCTTTCAATATTTTGGCTTTCCATCGCGCTGCCCTCTGAACCACTTTCTCCACTGCCCATGAAAACCGGGAGGATTTGGATATTCGGAACCAAATTGTGAGATGCAAGTGGAGCATAGTCACTTAATAACACGGGCGGGATTGGCATCGCTAGGATGTCTTTTTCTAGGTAATTAGCAACAGCGATCTCCTTTGCTTCGCCAGCCCAGAAGTCGAGCATTTTTAACTGGCCAGCCGGGCTGCACTCGGGAGCATCTTGCCATTGAGCTTCGGCAGCCTCTTGATTCGGCGAATCGGTTACGTCCGCACGTTGAACTTGAAACCCAATGTAATTTGGCGAGTCTCGATTCAGCAAATAACCGGCAGATAGCTCAAATTCACGTTTGTAATTCGAGAGTAATAATTGGTGATCGATGACTGCGGTAACGGCGTTAAACCCGACGACTTTTGGGACAACCTTCCACTCTTTAGGCTTCGGCTTTCTATTCCTCGACAGTTCTGAGTTTGGAATCAGTGGGTTATAGCCTTTGTCATATTTGGGGTCGAGTTTCCTCTCCACAGTGCTGATGACGGCATTCTTGCCGCGTGCTTTGCGGCGATCTTCCGTAACAGGAGCGGCGTTAGGCAGATCGTCGGCAGGTGCTGGGCGAACGCTGGACACAGCGATGACGCCGAAGAAGCTTTTCACTTCGATATCAAATGGTGAAACGATCTCCGGATCGCCTCGTTTTCCACCTTTTTGAAGATCCTTATTATCGAGCCGCCCGATCGAATAAGGGTCTGCAGTGGTTGGTTTACGCGATGTCTCCGACTTTGCAGCGAACCTAGCAGTTACCAAACGGCCCGGTTCTGTTTGAACAATATTGGTCCAATGATTTTCGCTTACTATTTTGTTCCGTGCCCCGACCGACTGCTCTTTCAAGCTGTCGGGAGTTTTGATAGCGGAATCAAATGCATTCCCGGAGAAGCCTTGATAGACAAGCCACCCCGAAACGCCAACAAACAACGCGAGAATCATCTTCTCGCAGTGGTCCAACAAAAACTGCTTTGCATTAAATGGTTCTTTCGCACTCTTTTTGGGGCTTGATTTTCCGATGCCAAACATAATTTTGAACCTCAAAGAGACGTATCTATTTGCAAATCGATAAGAATGAAATCACAACTCGGTAGTCACATTAACGAACACACTATGCACGTGCTGGCTTCCCTAAACAGGCATCCAATAATGCCATATTAAGAAAGGAACTTGCTTTCCTGCCATTGACGCTCACAGCTGGACTGATCGCAGCAGCATCGCCTGCCGCAGGAACTGGCACAGCCGGCGGAGCAGCAACGGGCGGAGCAGCAACGGGCGGAGCAGCAATGGGCGGAGCAGCAACGGCTGGTGCGCCTTCTACTGTCGTGTCTAGCTCGGTTTCGGCTTTAACTTTGTCCAAACCAAGTTTTTGAATATCAACAGGATTGAACAAGTAAACAATACCATAAACTTCAACGGGAACATCGCCGGTCTTCGAGTCAGAATTTGCATCATAGGCACCTGCACCGCCGCCATAGGGATCCGCAGATACCGAAGTAGATTCACCACCACCGCCACCGCCACCGGAATCACCGCCGGAGTATCCACCTTCACCGCCCCCCGCCATCGCAAATCCACCGTAACTGGCAGACGCTCCGGCAGCGCTTTCCTTACCGTTGACTCGAACCTGTTTGACTTCAATTAGTAGCGGGTTATTCCCGCATTCGGAAATCAATGATGCGATTTTAGTTGGGTCCATTTTGACTCGGAATTGAACCGGAATTCTTTTTGCAACCGCGAAAAGGGCGTCCGCCGGTGCGGAGCTTTTCATGGCGGATCTCAATCTGGACGCAGGCACTGGTTTGTAGTCGCTGTCCACGTAACGCCCCTCTGCGGGATCTGGACGCATTGGCACACCAACGCCGCCGTAGGGCGACGCACCCGTTGCAGGCATGCCTCCGCCGTACGGATTGGCAGCAACCGCAGACCCCGCCAGCAAGGCTTCCACGCCCTGTACATCTCCAGCGTCCCCACGGGCAGCTTTCCCCAAACGTATCCACTCAATCTGCTTGATCGGTGCTTGGAAATTTTCTCTTGCGTCACCGTTCGTTCGTTTAATAACTTGTAAGATCCCGTCGAGGACCCACAAATCCTCTTGCGTGTAGCAAATTTCCAGAGTGCTAGGTGGAACCGTCGGATTAAACCAAGGAACAATTTCTTTCTGCAAAGTGCTTTGTGATGAAGTCTCCCACGTAACCAGCGGTGCTGTCGGCGTAGTTGCACCCGGAACAGTTCCCGCAGCTACCACATAACCCGATTCGCCCCCGCCATAGCCCGCTCCCGAGGAAGTCAAGGACGCTGTCCAGTCCGCTCCAACAACCTTTGCAATCTTGGGAAAAACGTTTTTTACATAGTCACGGTAGACTTCCCGTTCCGTTATTTCCAACGGATCGGGCTTCGGAGGATTTGAATACTCCAAGAAGAATTCAATCGGACGGAACTGGTTCAATTTCTTGAGCGTTTCATCATCTCCGACATCCTTAGGCCAAACCATAATGCCACGTTGCCGGTTGTATTGCGATTCCCAAGCCGACTTCACGTCGCCTGTCATCAGACCAACCGATTTCTTCATCTCTTCATCAGAAAAATCATTGGGGTGAGTGGCAACCTCACCATTCAATGCACTTACGTTTCGATATTTGCCTTCAACGGTGTTTATCCGCGAGACGACTTCCTGGTCGATTGCCTGCCGCGACATGTAGAAAGTACCGAACGAAGCCAATGCAACGACCACCATCAAGATCCAAAAATGGAACTTGACGACACCAGCCCAAAAGACTTTTAGTTGATCCATAAAACTCGTTCCTTTACTTCGATTCGGCTTGCTTCAATGATGCTCGAGTGCGTAACCGTAGGGATACGCTCGCAACCAAGCTCTAGTTCTCTGTATCTGTTGAATTGCAGAGGTGATCTATCACCCAGCGCTGTTTTCAATTTTCAAAGCTTCAATTTTCAAGACTTTTCAAATCAATCGTTTTGATTTCAAAAGTTTTGATTTCAAGGGGGACGACGGCATCACTGCCGTTGCTGTCATGTCAGTCGTAGATCTGGACTGCCGCTTGCGGTGCAGCCGCGGCGGATTGAACACCACCGACGCGTTTGGGCGGAATCGCAAACTTGTCAAAATTCTTTTGCTCTCTCCACCAAGTTCTATCAGCCAGCGTTTTTTCTTGCCAAACAAACTGAATCGTAAAGTAACAAATAGGTGCTTCGAAGTCGTAGGGGACTTCATTCCCATCCTCATCCTTTATAACGATACCAGTAGGAACCGCCGCCGATGCACCGCCACCACCTTCGATATCTCCCATTCTTACAGGCATCGCGCCACCGGCGAGTCGCTCATAAACAGGATTCACGATCCGATTTTGAAGTTTTAGTTCTGGAGTTTTCACCAACAGAGGATATGAAATTCCCATTTCTTTCAAACTGTACTCCGTCAACTGTCCATCAGGACCTGGAACCATAACCTTTCCATTCTCAAGCCGTTCAATCAAAAACTTTCGTATATGGTCAGCTCCACCTTTGCCTCTTTTATCCTCACCATTGAAGAAGTGGTAACCATCGATCTGTACCAACCAACCTGAATCGGTGGGACCCGTTGGAGGTAGTGGTGCTGGCGGGACCGGTTGTCCTGGTGCAACGTTTACAATTGGGACAGCAGTACCAACCAGCTTGATTCGGTTCTGTGTTTCTTCCAAGTATTTGGCAAGAAACGTAGCGGACCATTTCGAAAGGTCTTTGATATAAATCGAGTCGACTTTCGTGATGTGAAAATCCATTCGATCTTTGTAAGGAAGCTCTTGAGCCGACTTTCCAACAAGCTCAGGATCACGCCCCAAACTAGCGAAAATAGTTTTCATCAGTTCGAGCCATATCAATCGCCGATCGCCATTAGACGAGACTTGCTCGCCAATCTCTGTAAGCAATGCGAGTCGCGTTTTTTGCTCCGTATCTTTTTCTTTATGCGTCGCACTTACGGTCATAACGTCTGCGACTGAGCGTTCTGCTTCTGACCAACGATCAGGCGCGACAATCGCAAAGGCTCCATAAACCGATGCGAAGTTGGCAACCATGCCCAGCAGAAGAACCGACAGAGCAGCAATCGCCCAAGGCTTCTTCGATCGTACGAGTCGTTCGACCACAATCTCTTGCGGCAACAAATTCGTCTTCATCGGCCCTTGCGATAGCAATTGCAGACAAAGCCCGTAGACAACCCCGAAACCCGCTTGGTTTTCCTTGAACGTCGGTTGACCTGTCACTTCGGAGCCGTTGAGACGCTCGAATTTTTCAAGCAAAAGCACGTCCATTCCAAGGTTCTTGTTGAGGTATGGCTGCAAGCCGGGAAGCTTTGCGGTGTTACCCAGCAACGTTAGATTCTCGATCTCAGAACGTTTGTTCAAGCTCTTGAAAAACCCAACCGAACGCTGAATTTCTGTAACAAGGTCATTAAACACCGGCCGCATCGCCTGGAAGATAAGCTTGGGATCGTCCGCTTGCATCACGTTTCGCTTAAGGTGCTCTGCCTTGGCGAAGGTAAGCTTCAAGTCCTTCACCAACTGACGCGTGAAGTGATTGCCACCTATCGGGATGCTGCGTTGCCAAACGCGAAAGCCGTTAGTAACAATCAAATCCGAAGCATCCGTCCCCATGGAAAGAACTACCGATGAAGCAGGAGGCTCTTCGGCATCAAAAAGATCATTGGCCAACCGTTCCGAAAAACGGTCATAGGCAATCATGTTATAAGCAGCCATCGGGGCAAGCTGAATCACATCGACATCGATACCTGCCGCAGAGAAAGGTTTTAAGGCACGGAAAACAGCTTCCTTCTTCATCGCAAAAAGACCGACTTCGCTTTCCAAAGCGTAGCCGTCCTCAATGTTGGAACCCGCCATTTGCTGGAAGTCCCAAATAACGTCGTTCAAATCAAATGGGATCTGTTGCTTGGCTTCGTACTTGACAATGTCCGGGATCTTTTTAATTTCGACCGGTGGTGGCTTGAAGAACTTTGCAAGACCGCTCTGACCGGGAATACTGATCGCGACTTTTGCTCCACGCAGATCGTTGCGAGACATAAACTGTTCGATTGCGTCCGCAATCAACTTTTCAGGTTCCGCTTCAGGCTGGCTGAGGATCTTTGGATATTCGACAAAATCGAACATATCGGCTACGACATCGCCACCCTCAAAATGACAACGAAGTGCTTTTAACGAGCTCTGGCCGATTTCCATCCCCCAGACGTGATTTAATTTCTTAGCCATACCAATTTCGCGACGAGAGTTTTTGAAGAGAGTTTTTTGAAGATAAGAGTATTCTGGAGCGAGATGGACCAGAATGATAATCCTAATCAACTTATAGTTTATCCCTGGCAACGCTAAGCTGTCAAATTTTCCAAAAGAAATCCACTAATGGAGCCTTCATGGCCTTCAATCGTCTTATTGCAGTCTTGCCTTGCTACTCGCTTGAGGACATTACCAAGGACCTTCGCGACCCTGAAATAGCTGAATTCCACGCAGCCTGGACAGTTTTGTGGCACCCTTGGATACTCGCCAATTCAACAGGTATTCCCGAGTGGAAAAGGTCGGACGGCTCCTCGTTGGATGTCGAACAAGCCCTAGTTGTAGTCCCCTCGACAGCCTCCTCACCGGTAGAAGCCCCGGTTATGGAGCGGATGATTGTGCAGAATTGCACGATTGCAACGGCCAATGAATCACGAGCGACCTCGCTACAGAACATTTTTTCCGCCATCGACG
>JANODQ010000719.1:0-9801 GCA_031412775.1 Pirellulaceae bacterium
GAACCATCGACCTCTTTCATCAGCAATCGACCGTCGATTTTTTCCCACTTCACTCGAACAGTCCGAATGCCTTTGACGTTCCCCTGTCCATCATCCAAGAACTCCTTACTTAAGATCGAATACTCGCGAGGATCGATACCGAATTTTTGTTGAGCTTCTTCGTGGCCGTAGTCGCTTCGGAAAATACGAGGCCATTGCGGCCACGGGTTGTCAGAAGCTCGTTCCTCAGGTGGCTTCTCTAATAATTCAAAATTGACCAGTTGGCTGCATTCATGTCGCAAGCTAGTTCCGATACAATCACATCCTGTGTCACCACCGCCAACGACAACTACTTTCTTCCCCTTGGCAGAAATGAACTTGCCATCGGCGTGCTTGCTATCGAGCAAGCTGGCCGTGTTGGCTGACAGGAATTCCATTGCGAAGTAAACACCTTTGAGTTGTCGACCGGGAATCGGCAAATCACGAGGCTTCGTTGCACCGGTGGAAAGCAAGACCGCATGGTTCTCGGCCATCAATTGCTTTGGATCGACATTGACACCGACGTTCGCTTTCGTGATGAACTTAACCCCTTCTTCTCGCATCAGATTGAGTCGTCGTTCAACGTCGCTCTTGTCGAGCTTCATATTCGGGATGCCATACATTAGCAAACCACCGATCCTATCGGAACGCTCGTAGACAGTTACCGAGTGACCAACTTTATTCAATTGATCCGCAGCAGCTAAACCAGCCGGTCCCGAGCCGATGATGGCAACGCTTTTCCCTGATCGCGACTTAGGTGGATTGGCTTTGACCCAGCCCTCCGCGAAGCCTTTATCGATAATCGCGGATTCGATGTTCTTAATCGAAACTGGCGGGTTAGTGATTCCCAGTACGCAAGCTCCCTCGCAAGGAGCTGGACAAACGCGTCCAGTAAACTCCGGGAAGTTATTTGTCTTATGAAGACGGTCTAAGGCATCTCGCCAGCGTCCGTTGTAGACCAAGTCGTTCCACTCAGGAATCAAATTATCAATTGGACATCCTGTTGCAGATTGGCAAAACGGTACACCACAGTCCATGCAACGCGCACCTTGCGTTCGCAGCTGCTTTTCGTCTGGCTCTGTATAGATTTCTTTGTAGTCGTGCATCCGCACAACAGGCAAGCGCCATGCAGTCTTTTTGCGATCGTACTCTTTAAATCCGGTTGGCTTTCCCATGGTTCCTTGTCCCGTTTATCTACAAATTAAATGTTAAAAATACAGTTTTATTAAGAGGCTTTAGCCTCAGGTTTCCTGAGCCGTAGGCGCTAGCCTCGGGTCTCTTCTATCTCAGACTATCTGGTTTATCTCCTAACGTAGCCTCGGGTGCGACGTGCCAAGTTGTTTGGGAATCGACACCCGTGGCTCGCGCCATCGGCTCAGGGATCTCACCCTCTAAGCTTTCGCTAATTTTCCGGCTGGGGCTTTGGTCGTTTGAGCTTTCATTTCTTCCATCACTCGCTTGTAATCGGTTGGCATTACTTTGACGAATCGTGGTAATGTTGCATCCCAATTGTCGAGCACTCGTTTGGCGACTGCTGACTCAGTGAACTGCAAGTGGCGTTCGATCAATCCTTTGAGTTCGCTGATATCTTCTTCAGCGACAACCTTTTCCAATTCGACGGTTCCGAGATTGCAACGAATCGGGAACTCACCATCCTCATCCAACACATAAGCGACACCGCCACTCATACCGGCTGCGAAGTTACGTCCTGTCGCTCCCAATATCACAACGCGACCACCTGTCATGTATTCGCATCCATGATCGCCAGAGCCTTCGATGACTGCGACGGCACCACTGTTACGAACCGCGAATCGTTCCGCCGCTCTTCCTCGGAAGTAGACTTCACCCATTGTCGCGCCGTACAAACAAACGTTACCGACAATGATGTTTTCTTCGGCCTTGAAGCTGGACTCCTTCGGTGGGTAAACAATGATGCGTCCCCCCGAGAGTCCCTTGCCAACATAGTCGTTCGCATCTCCCTCGATTTCCAACGTCACACCATGAGCCAAGAATGCACCGAAGCTTTGACCAGCAGAACCGGAGAAGTTGATATGAATCGTGTCGGTTGGCAGCCCTTTTTGACCGTGAACCTTAGCGATCTCGTGCGAGAGAATCGTGCCAACCGTTCGGTTGATATTGATGATTGGCAAATGGAACTGGACAGGCTTTTTCGTTCCAATCGCATCGCGACAACGCGGAACAATTTGCGTGACGTCAAGTGATTTCTCTAAGCCGTGATCTTGTCCAATTTGGCAAATCACACCGACGTTTGCATGAGCCTTCTTCGCCGGTCGCAAGATTGGAGTTAAGTCCAACCCGTCTGCTTTCCAGTGCTTAACCGCTGCATCGATACCGAGGCATTCTGTATGCCCAACCATCTCGTCGATAGTCTTAAACCCGAGCGATGCCATGATCTCTCGAGTATCTTCGGCTACCATAAAGAGGTAGTTTACAACGTGTTCCGGCTTACCAGCAAATTTCGCTCGAAGATCAGGATCCTGCGTAGCGATACCGACTGGGCAAGTGTTCAAGTGGCACTTGCGCATCATGATGCACCCAAGTGTGATCAATGGGGCCGTCGCAAAACCAAACTCTTCGGCACCTAGTAACGCAGCGATGACCACATCGCGTCCAGTCTTCAAACCACCATCGGTTTGAAGAGTCACACGCGAACGTAAATCATTCAGCACAAGAGTCTGATGTGCTTCCGCAATACCAAGCTCCCACGGCAACCCAGCGTGCTTGATACTCGTCAGCGGGCTGGCTCCCGTTCCACCAGTATCGCCTGAAATCAGAATGTGATCCGCGTGAGCCTTTGCAACGCCAGAGGCAACCACACCGACACCGACTTCGCTCACAAGCTTTACACTCACTCGAGCACTTGGATTGCTATTTTTCAAGTCGTGAATCAACTGAGCTAAATCTTCGATCGAGTAGATATCATGGTGCGGAGGCGGACTGATCAGCCCCACACCAGGTGTACTATATCGAATACGAGCAATGTATTGATCGACCTTCTTGCCTGGCAATTCCCCACCTTCGCCGGGCTTCGCGCCTTGCGAAATCTTGATCTGAATTTCTTCTGCATTGGCAAGATACTCAATCGTGACACCAAAGCGTCCCGATGCAACTTGCTTGATCGCAGATCTCTTCGAATCACCGTTGGGAAGCGGTGTAAACCGAACAGGATCCTCACCACCTTCGCCCGTGTTGCTCTTGCCACCAAGACGGTTCATGGCGATTGCCATCGTCTCGTGAGCTTCAGCACTGATCGAACCGAGAGACATCGCACCCGTGCAGAATCTCTTCACAATGTCTTTTGCAGACTGAACTTCTTCAATTGGAATCGCTGGACCATGGACGTTCGGCTTCAGCTCAAACAAACCTCGAAGTGCATAACGCATCTTCGAATCGCGATGGATATGGTCTGCGAAACGCCGATAAGCATTTTTGTCACCTGCTCGTGCTGCAATTTGGATGTCCGCAATCGCAGCCGGATCCCAACCGTGTCGCTCCCCTTCCGCACGCCAATGAAACTCGCCAAGATTCGGAAGCATGGTTTGCTCCGAAGTAGGCTTGTCTGGATAACCCAAGCGATGTCGTCGAAGGCCTTCTTCGGCCAGAATATCAAAACTACAACCTTGAATACGGCTGTTCGTTCCGACGAAGCAACGATCGATCACCTCTGTCTTCAAGCCGAGTGCTTCGAAGATTTGTGCACCTTTGTAACTCGCAAGGGTGCTGATCCCCATCTTCGCCATGACTTTCAACATCCCCTTGGCAACGGCCTTGCGATAAGCGGCTACGATCTTGTCGTCGTCTGCGTATTTATCTGCATCCAACAAACCGTCGCGGCTCGCTTGCCAAAGTGCTTCGAATGCCAAGTAAGGGTTGATTGCGTCCGCACCATAACCAACAAGAAGGCAGAAATGATGGACTTCGCGTGCTTCACCCGTTTCGAGAACGATACCGATTTGGGTTCGCTTGGCAGCGCGTACCAAGTGGTGGTGAACCGCTCCGCAAGCCATCAAAGTGCTCACAGCGACGCGATTCTGGCTGGTCGCTCGATCGCTTAGAACGATGATCGTGTACTTGTCGCGAATCGCTTCGGATGCCTCTTCGCAAATGCGATCGAGGGTTTGTGTGAGACCTTCTTTTCCGAGAGCCCGATCGTAGGTGATATCGATTGTCTTGGTCTTCCAACCTTTGTTCGACATGTGCTGGATCGCGGCCAATTCTTCGTTAGTCAGAATAGGATGAGGAACCAGCAATCTGTGAGCATGCTCCGGAGTCGCTGCAAGCAAGTTTTGCTCGGGACCGATATAGCACTCCAAGGACATGATGATGTCTTCACGAATACTATCGATCGCCGGATTGGTGACTTGAGCAAAGAGCTGCTTGAAATAGTCGTAAACCATGCGTGGCTGATCAGACAAGCAAGCGATCGCTGAATCGTTTCCCATCGAACCGATTGGATCTTGAAGGGTCGCAATCATCGGCAACAAGAAGAACTGCATCGTTTCTGTCGTGTAGCCAAACGCCTGCATGCGAGCGAGCAAGGACTCTGGATAAAACCCATGCGGTTCATCCTTCGGCTTCAAATCATCTAGGGTGATTCGATTGTCTTTTACCCACTGCTTGTAGGGCTTGCTGACGGCTAAACCATTTTTGAGTTCAGCATCTGGAATCAAACGGCCTTCTTGAAAATCAATCAAGAACATACGACCTGGTTGTAGCCGACCTTTTTCTTTGACGATCGCTGGATCAACGACCAATACGCCCACTTCGCTGGCCATGATGACGCGATCATCAGTCGTCAAATAATATCGACTAGGACGAAGACCATTCCGGTCGAGTGTCGCACCAATGTAGTGACCGTCGGTAAACACAATCGACGCTGGTCCATCCCATGGTTCCATCATCGTGCTGAAGTACTCGTACATTCCTCGCTTGTCTTCCGACATTGTCTCGTGCTTTTGCCAAGCTTCCGGCACCATCATCATGACAGCCTCTTGAAGCGTACGACCATTCATCAGCAAGAACTCAAGGCAGTTATCAAAGGTGCCTGAATCACTGCAATGAGGTTCAACAACTGGAAACAAACCAGGAAGCTGATCACCGTAGATCTCGCTGGCGGCGTTTCCTTCGCGAGCTTTCATCCAATTGCTGTTGCCGCGAAGCGTATTGATCTCGCCATTGTGACTCATGAACCGTAGCGGTTGTGCGCGATCCCAACTTGGGAAAGTGTTTGTGGAGAATCGGCTGTGCACCATCGCGAGGTGAGTTTGATAATCGAGATCGTTCAGGTCACGATAGTAAGGCATCACTTGCGCGGGGGTCAACATTCCCTTGTAGATAATAACTTTTGTCGACAACGAACAAACATAAAACAGCAAAGCCTGCTTCAATTTCGTATCACCGCGTAGAGCGTGACTAGCTTGCTTACGAATCAGATATAGCTTTCGCTCGAACTCGTCTTGGTTCAGCCCATCGGCGGCAGCGACGAAGAGCTGCTCGATCACCGGCTCACCCGAGCGTGCGGTCGGTCCGATATCAGCACCATCAGCATCCACCGGAACTACTCGCCATCCGATCAACTTTTGACCATGCTTGATGATTAGCTCACCGATCACTTTTCGGCAGTGCTCCCGCTCGGTTTCATCTTTTGGAAGGAATATATTTCCTGCTGCAAACTTGCCTGCCCCAGGCAAATCAATTCCGAAGCTATCCTTGGCTACCTTAGCCATAAACTTCACGGGAAGCCCGGTCAAAATACCAGCGCCGTCGCCCGTATTGGATTCGCATCCACACGCACCACGGTGGTCCATATTGCGTAGAATTTGATCAGCATCTAAGACGATTTGATGACTGGGTTTGCCTTTGATGTGAGCGACAAATCCAACGCCGCAGGAGTCCTTTTCTAACGAAGGGTCGTACAGGCCTTGAGCTTCTGGGAATCCGAACGAGGTGTTCATGACTTTGTGACTTTCTCTGACTTGATTCGCAAGCCGTCTTTATCTAACTGACTGATTCTGAAATAGGTCTAAACCGCAGTCTGCGGTTTCCATTTATCATTTGCCGAGAAAATTGTCGAACTATTATCGACGGCCCCCAGAGAAGAAGAAGGACTCGAAACATCCGAGCTCCCTTCGTTCAAATTGTCGTTTGCGAGCAGAACATCCTCGCACTGCAAAGCTTCGCTGTGTGCAGCATCTTTCAATAGCAACTCCAACATCCCACGAGCCGCTCGCCCTAGTGGGACATCACGACGCTGGATCACTCCAAGCGGCCGCGTCATATTGACTTCCGGACAATTTAATAATCGCAATGAACCCGCGGCCAGCTCGTTCTCAATGGTCAGTTTAGGCAAGAACGCCAAACCACTATTAACAATTGCCGCGTGCTTTACCGAATCCACATTATCTAGCTCCACCACAACCCGCATCGACACCCCTAATGACCGTAGGTGCCGATCGATCGCTAACCGAATCGGAAGCTTTGGGGCAAAAGCAACCAATGCCACTTCAGCCAAATCGCTGACGGAAAGTCGTGACTGATTGCACAGACGATGCCTAGGTGAAGCGACCAAGACCATTGGCTCTTCCCGCCAATGGGTCACCAAAAGCGTTCTCGACGCCTCGGGATAACTCAAAACTCCAAAGTCAACCGACCCCTGCTCTACCATCCGATAAACATCATGAGGATGCGCCATCTTGACGACGCAGCTCGCAGCCGAGAATTGTGAATTAAATCGCTCTTGAATCGCAGGCAAATAGCTCAACCCAAGCGAGTAGATCGCTCCGACGTTGACTTCCCCCGAAACGACTTCATCGCCCACCTGGACCTGATCCACCAAGCTGTCGAACTGACGGAGAAGATTGACAACCCCGTCGTAGAATTTCTCACCCTCACTGGTCAACACAAATGGTCGCTTGGAGCGATCAATCAACTGAACTTCCAAGTAATCTTCAAGATGTTGAACCGCTTGACTAGCGGCTCCCTGAGTCATTCCGTTGTCAATTGCAGCCTGCGAAAAACTACGACGACGCACCACATCGCAAAAAACGCGAAGCGATCGAAGCTGAACGGATGACTGCCGAGGTACGTCCAAGGAAGACTTTCTGTATTAATTAAACTAATGTAAAAAGGTAGCTTATTAAATCTTTCGATAAATCTAACCAATCCAGACAGTGAAGTCAACGAGATTGTCAAAGTCATCCAAAACTTAACTAAAAGTGGCCGGTAACAAGGCAAAATGAAAGAAAACACGAATGACACATGATGTCAGAGCTGCTGAAAATGTTACCTTTACTAAGCCGCAAGTACTTAAGGCGACGACTATCCAACAAGCTAAGCCGGTAACAACCTCATTGGTAAACCCGATTCGACGTTGCGATCTCGATCGATTTGAAGCAAATAAATCCGTCGCTTTCACGTGTTTTCGTACCCCAAACAGGTAAGCCAAGGACGGCTTTGAAGAAGCTCCAGCGTAACCTAACGTCCATTCCTCGTAGACGCTTTTTGTAGCTACTTACATTTTTTGGCGTCTGTGGCGTGATGGCTTGTTGCCGGGGGTGAGTGCCGCAACGTCAAATGCTTCGCCACGTATTTATTGCAACTTCTTCGTTTCGTATCAACAGAATTCGGCCGGTTGGCCGGTTGATTCCAACACCGTCATCCATAGATCGCCGTGGGGATCGACGTTATTGCGCTGTCGGATAGCAAGTGGCATTGGGACGTTGACGAATCGCATGTGTAGCCGGCTCACAATCATTTCGGTTCGCCCGCTCATCGCTGCGTGGACCGCGTTGTGAGCTAGTCGAGTGCAGAAAACGCTGTCGTATGAATTGGCTGGTACGCTGCGAATGACGTAGCTCGGGTCAATGTACTTTAGATTTAATTCGGTCGACTGTTTTTTAAAATAGTCGGTGATGGTGTCTTTTAAAAAGACTCCAATATCAACTAGTTTTTTATTTCCAGACGCATCAGTTGCTTGAGTCGACGGGAGTAAATTTTGTCCCGCTCCCTCGGCAACAACGATCACCGCATGTCCTCGCTTTTCGAGCCGCTTTTTAAGGATCTTCAACAGTCCCTGTTCGCCTTCGAGTTGAAAGGGAACCTCAGGAATTAACACAAAGTTTGCATCACTCATCGCAAGTGATGCATAACACGCAATAAAGCCGCTATGACGCCCCATCAGCTTGACTAAGCCGACGCCATTGGGAGCCCCGGTGGCTTCGACGTGAGCGGCTCGAATGGCTTTGGCTGCTTCACTAAAAGCCGTTTGAAAACCGAAGCTTTGATCGATGAACATAATGTCGTTGTCGATCGTTTTCGGAATACCAACCACAGCTATCTTTGCACCACGATTGTCGACCTCTTTAATAATCGACATGGCACCACGCATGCTCCCATCGCCACCGATTACGAACAGAATGTTAATTCCCATTCTCTCCAGGCAGTCGACAATTTCAACTGGATCTTGCTGTCCCCGCGAAGAACCAAGAACCGTTCCGCCATGTTCGTTGATCGTATCCACAAAGGAGGGCGTGAGCTCAATAACAGGTCGGCCAAAGCTCGGGATGAATCCTTGGAATCCATTACAAAAACCATAGACCTTTTGCACGCCATAAAGCCTGGTCAGCTCCAAGGCCAACGCGCGAATCACGTCATTCAATCCTGGACATAATCCACCACAAGTAACAATTCCTGCTCGAGTCTTAGAAGGGTCAAAGTAGATTTTGCGTCTCGCCCCTGCCGGTTCCAGTCCGGGGATATCGTCGATGGAACAATTATAGGCCTTCAGTTCCGACGCGGTCGTTGCGATCATGACGCGATCGGATTCGTCTGCGTAGTGAACCGAATTCATGCGTTTGTCGAGCAACGGAATCAGAGGTGAATCAACACGGCAATTCCCCAGCGTCTTGACCTTTAAATCATCAGCACACAGCACGAAAGCACTCCCCGCAACCTAAGATGGATTTACAAAGAATCGCGCGGGGAGAGAACGTGCGACAAGAAAATCAACTTCCGAATAATAATCGATTGCACCCCTCAACGGTGCCAGGGATGCATCGAGTTAGAAAATTTTTCTCGCTAGGCCCGGGTGGGGTTGCGATTAACGCTAGTGGGCAAGATTGGCAATGGTTAGGTACCACCATTTATCCACACGGCTTACGCTGCCAATGCCGTTAGCTTTATCGCTTCAAGCAACTGCATGATGCGGTTGACTTGTTCGGCTGTGAATAGTGCGTCGGGACCGGTCGGGGAAATGTCGGTGAAAGGGGACTCGTAGAGTAACCCTATGTCGACGATACCGTGGTCTACTAGCTGGTTTATGATCAAGTTGATGAACTCAATTTGATTTGCGCTGTAAGTCGTGCGCGCAAGGAACTCGTTGAATAGAGTCTTGGCAACTTCGCGGTCGAGGCCGACTAAAGTGCGAACAAAGATACCGAAGCTCTCGTTCTCTTGTTTGGCTTGGTCGATGTACTCTGACTTGCCGATCTTGTTGTCGGTTAGTACGCGTTCCAGATCATCGAGGTCACCCGTCGAGAGCTGTTCGTTGGTGTGAAGCTTCCGTACAGCCTCGATGTTTAGATGCTTCCGCAAAAATGCTCTGGCTTTGTCACGGAATCGCTCAAAGGTGTCCTGGCCTACGAACTTGGACAGCTCAATATTGGACTCGTCGCCCATTTCGTCTTCGAAGTTCGTGTAGATCGGTTTGCGTTCTTTCTTCTCGATGAACTCAACCAGATCGCGCAGACGGCGGCGGATGACTTC
>JANODQ010000720.1:0-12643 GCA_031412775.1 Pirellulaceae bacterium
GCGTATCGAAGGCGAGCATGAGTGGCGATAAAAAATTTCTTCGTACAGCAAGGTAGATCGATCGTCTTCGATCACCATCCAGCGGGCCACTATCCTTGGGTCGACCGCGTCCATCCATAAAGGTTGTTAAATGGACAGGAATCGGTTCGCCAAACATCAATGGATCAAGTTCTCCGGACACTTTCAGAAGGGCATCGCGAATGGTTTCACCCTCCAGTCGCTTGGGCGGTCGGTAATGCCAAAGGAGATTCTTTGGATCACTCGCCAAACCTTCTGGGTCCGCTTTACTCGACATTTGATATGTCCGAGATAGAACAATGAGACGAATCATTCGCTTCAAACTCTGACCATCAACCAAAAATCGATTCGCAAGGTAATCAAGTAATTGAGGATGTGACGGTCGCTGGCCGAGCACACCAAAATCGTCCGTCGTGGGAACGATCCCACGTCCCATCAAGTGGTGCCAAATGCGATTCACGATCACACGATGGCTTAGCGGATTCGTTGGGGAATTGATCTGCCGAGCGAGCTCCAAACGACCACTTCCGGAAGCAATGTCCATCGATTTGTTGCCCACGATAGCGGTCAAAAAATGTCTCGGTTCGACCTTGCCTGGCTTGGATGAGTTACCGCGAATTAAAATGTGTTCGTCTTCGCCTGATCCATCCATCATCGCCATCGCCGCGTTTGATCGAAGCATCAACTTACTCTGCAGAGTACCTTGTTCTTT
Source organism: Pirellulaceae bacterium (assembly GCA_031412775.1). Taxonomy (GTDB): domain Bacteria; phylum Planctomycetota; class Planctomycetia; order Pirellulales; family Pirellulaceae; genus JAIYDQ01. The sequence goes on from JANODQ010000720.1 coordinate 731, forward strand.
AGCCCAGGAGTTCGCTAAATCATTCAACTTTTCCTTAGCAGAGGCGGTTGCGGCTTCTTCCAATTGTTCGACAAGCGTCTCTTGCTCTTTCTCATAAGCAACCAAAAGCTCGCGATTTTCTTTCGACGCTCCTTGAACAATTAGCGAAACTTCTATCTGTTCACCGACCTCGGGAGTAAACTCCAGATGAAGCCGATGGCCGATATAGCGTTGTAGCTTCAGCTCGACCCACTCATTGCTCGACTTAAAGGACTTGATCGTCTCACCATGAAGGGGGCCCGCAATCAAACGGTGCGAATCAACACAGGCGATGACATGACCAGCTCCTCGAACACGGCAAGCAACGGTCCCTTCATGGAGTTCGAACGTTGGGGTACGCAGAGTTCGACCGCTCCGAGGCAAAATGGCGAGCCTATTTTTATCTTGCGTTCCTTTTTCAGATAGTGTTTCTAAACCATTCCAAAATGGGTCGCTCGAAGCTGCAGCGCGTCTCGCAAATCGAATCGCCGGTCCAGAATCGGTGACTTCAAGGTAAGGCTCGCCAAGACCTCGCGGCTTCGTGCCAAAAACGTATCCGTCTTGAAGGTAATCTTGACCGAGGATCTTCGCGTAGTCAAAAATAACATGCTTCTCGGCTTGTTCAACTTCGTCGGCTGATTCAGGTTTTGGTACTTCAATCTGCTTTTCCGCGATTAGACTTTCAATTAACTTCCGATACTTTGCGTCTAAGTCGGCGAGTTCATTAGCGACATGTCGGTTGTGTTCTAGCGACTCGAAAGAGACCTGCCGATAGTCGCTACTTTGCAAGAATCCTGCGAGCGAATAATAGTCCGCAGTCGAAATTGCGTCGAACTTATGATCATGACATCGAGCGCACGCGACAGTGACTCCGAGAAAAGTCTTCGACATAACATCGATCATGTTATCAAATCGATCGGACTCGTCTTTACGAATGTCGACAGGGGAGTGGACCCACTCGCCAAGAAACCAAAATCCAGTTCCCAGGACCGATTCGTTGAAGCCCTTCTCAGGATGCAGTCTCGGCTTTTCGATTAAGTCTCCTGCGATATGTTCGATAACAAATTGATCATAAGGAACATCAGCATTCAAGGCACGAATAACATAATCGCGATATTGGTATGCGTTCGGTGCATCGTTATCGAACTCGTGTCCACGCGATTCTGCATAGCGAACCAGATCCAACCAATGGCGTCCCCAACGTTCTCCAAATTGAGGCGAGGCAAGCAACTCGTCGACCAAGTTCTCCATCGCCGTTGGTGACACATCATCAAGGAATCGCGAGGACTGCTCGAGTGTAGGAGGTACGCCAACCAAGTCAAAGTACAAACGCCTCAGCACTGCCGACTTCTCAGCATCGGGTGCTGGTGTGAGTTTGGCATCTTCAAGCCGAGAGAGAATAAAATGATCCAACTCGCTCTGCGGCCACGATTTGTTCGCGACCACCGGCGCTTGGGAAGATTGCACCGGTTGCCATACCCAATGATCTGCTTTTCGTTTTTCTAAATCAAATACCGGTGGTGCTGAGCCATCCCCAGAGCTCATCACCTCGGGCTCTTTTTCATCAGGCCATGGCGCATCCATTTCAACCCATCGTTCGAGCGTCTCAATGTCTTTCGCAGACATCTTCCCTTTGGGCGGCATCTCATACGTCTCATAACGAACCGAACTGATCAGCAGACTTTTATCGATGTCACCCGGTACAAGAGCCTCTCCCGACTCCCCACCTTTGAGAAGTGCGGCTCGACTATCGACGCGAAGCCCCGCTTGCAATTTTTCGGACTTCACACTGTGACAAGAGTAGCAATGCTCAACGAGCAAAGGTCGAACGCTTTTTTCAAAGAACTCCAAATCTTCCTTTGGATTCGAAGAGTTTCCAGCCCTTGCTGGAAGTACTACAGCGAGCGTGACCGAGCAAGCAAGAATCAGTTGAATCCAGAAAGTGCCGATTTGAAACATTTCGTAGCCTTTAAAGACTTGCGACACGAAAAAACATACAACCTAACCATTCCACCATCATTATCGCTGGCAAAACTGATTTGTCGAGATTAGTATGCGACAATTAGCTATGGATTTGCGTCACGACCAATCGTCGAAAATGTCATACAGACCACAAACTAAAGTTGCCTTGCTTGTCGAATCCTCACGGTCTTACGGGCGGGAACTTCTTCGAGGGGTCGCTCGATTTGCACACACGAGAAGCTCTTGGTCCTTACTACACCAAGAAATGACTATTGATGCAATAACGCCTAACTGGTTGAAAGTGGCTGGCGTCGGTGGCGTAATCGCGAGAGTAGATTCACACACGATCGATGCACTATGGCAATTGAATGTTCCTATTGTAGATGTTCGATGCCGCCGAAGTTTCCCGGACATACCGCAAGTCGAAACGGACGATCAGGTTATTGCAGAACTGGCTTTCGATCACCTTTGGGAACGAGGATTTCGTCGGTTTGCATTTTGTGGATTTCAATTCGCGCATTTCTCAACATTGCGATTGAAATACTTTCGAGAGATAGTCAATAATTCTGGCTGCCCGATCTCTGTCTACGAATCCCCAAGTGGGCCAGATTCACCACTCATCAGTATTGAGCAGTCTGGGCTTGTCGACGTAGGCCCACTATCAACCTGGCTATCTAAGCTCGCGTTTCCAACAGGTTTATTCGTATGTAATGATATTCGCGGGCAGCAAGTACTGAATGCCTGTAAAGCACAAGAGATTGCCGTACCGGATGATCTTGGTATTATCGGCGTCGATAATGATGATGCCATTTGCTTACTCAGTGATCCTCCTTTAACGAGTGTTTGCCCGAACGCCGAACAAGTGGGATACCGGGCTGCTGAAATTCTGAATGAGATGTTGACTGGGAAATTCGACGGACCGCAAGTAGAACACGTTCGGGCTACCACTGTCGTTCAGCGACTATCCACGCAGGTGATTGCCATTGAAGACCGGGAGTTATCGAAAGTCCTTCGATTCATCCGCGAACATGCTTGCCAAGGGATCGACGTAAACGATGTTCTGGAAATCACATCACTTTCCAGGCGACAACTCGAGCGGCGTTTTCGTGCGGAACTGAACAGCACACCACATCAAGAAATTACCTCCACGCGAATCCAACGTGTCAAGAAGCTCCTCAGTGAATCACCCATGACTCTCGACCAAATATCCAAACTCGCAGGCTTCAACCACAAAGAACTCTTATGCTCGGTTTTTAAACGTGTAACCGGTGAAACTCCGAGTCAATATCGACGGCGAGACTCAGATCAGGAATGATTTTTGATAACGATCATTCCTGAGCCGAAAGAGAAAAGAGGAAGCGAGATTGCTTACTTACGCAGCTCCAAGAGTTCCGCTGGATTGATTTTGAATTGCAGCATGTTGGCTGACTCGCGGCCGTTGTCGCCTCCTTTGCGTTGCATGGTTACGCGACCGATCTTTAAGCTACCAGATGGCGTAATCTGAACTTCACCATTTCCGAAAAACGCAACAACTTCTTTTGTTGAACAGAGCATCCAACGCGGGTTCAATTCGATCTGCCCTAAAGACACGGGAGCGTTATCGGATGACTTGAACGTAACCATGAACCAAACCGCCGAGTGTTCTCCATCGCCTTCAAATAGATCCGAAACAATCTTTTCGCGATTCGAGCGAAAAAAGTCAACTACCGCTTGCTGTTGAGATTTACTCAGCTCGTTCAAAAACATCCTACGTGAGTCACGTCCTGGTTCGGTTGGGGCAATCTCGCCTACGAAAAGCTTTAGTGCTGAGTGTACTTCGCCAGGCATATTCCACATCTGAACATAAGTCTTTAACCATCGCTTATCAATCTGGTTGAACCCCTGTGGATTACTCACTAGCTTAATGGATATTCCTTCGACGCGATCGGTGGAGTTGGTTTTGACTCGAACCTCGACATCGGCTTTTTCGCCGTGTGGTTTGGCAGCTACCACTTGCTGAATGTCGCTTATTCGATAGTTCATGGCCTCTAGCCAACTGCGGGCATCAGAGTCCTTTTGCCAATCATTGAATTTGTCGCGAATCTCATCTTCATTCTGAAAGCCTCCCATAGCAGTCTGTGAGCCCAATCGCACCTCCTCCTCTCGCGACTTTTGAATGCTGGCTTTTTGAGATTGTGACTGTTGTGCAATCCCAATACCTGCAAGCAAATGGAGTAAGAAAGCCAAACTTATTGGCTTGGCCAAAGAAGATGCGAAAGAAGATGCAAGTGTCAGCAATCTCATTGGTGACCTAATTGAATGGGAGCAGTAACAATCGTCTTGGTGAGCATACACGTCAAGTATACCCCAAACACTAGGAACACGGACGATGTTTGGCGAGCAACTCCTTGGCGTCAGCAATGGCCTTCTCCGCTCTAGTTTTTCCCGAAAAAACGATTGCCTAGATACCGTTCCCCCAGAGTTTATCGAGATCGGTTTGAAGGAAGATTATACCGCCGTAAGCGAGCTGAAAGACGCATTCTGTATCGCCGCCGGATTCAATCGACAACATAAAACAAGCATCAACACTCTTCATCCCCTCTGTGACCTCGATGACTCAGTGTTTAACGTTGGTGTTTGGAGCATCGAATAAGCCCCAACCAGTCTTTCCCATCTCCCCCAAAGCAACCCATTCCAAAGATCCGTCTTTAGTGCTGCTCAAGAGTGAACACTGAGTCGCATTTTGAACGAATGCAGTTGATTTATGCCATTTCCCACCCTCAGTTTCCTTATAAAGAGACCTGACCCCTTTTGTGACCCCTCATCACCTCAATCATTGCGATTCAGCCAACACATTGGCTTGTACGATCTTTTGAAAGCAGCTTCGGAGGGCTTGTTGATAGATCCAAAGGTCGGAGGTGTAGACCAGCATGCGATAGCCGTTCGAGGGGCCTTTTGCGAGTTCGTCCGGGTCTCCTAAGCCGAGAACGGAGGGCTTGTGGTACTTCTCGCAGGCCGCTTTGACTCGTTGAATCGCCTGCAAGAGTATTGGGTTATCGAATTCGCCAGGGATTCCCATGGAAGTACTCAAATCAAATTGCCCCACCCAGATGGCATCGACTCCTTCGACTGCGACAATCTCTTCGCAGTTTTCGAGTCCCTCGACGGTTTCAATTTGCGCGATCGTTAAGAGGGAATCGTTAGCGTGTTTCATCTTGTCAACGATGTTGCCCGGTTGGTAGTCATCGTGGCTGACCGCAAATGCACATCCGCGACGACCGAGGGGTGGGTATTGAGCGTAAGAGAGTGCCTCGCGAATATGATCGGCGTTGCGAATAAGTGGAATGACTATGCCGCCGGCTCCGATGTCGAGAACATGAGCGATGTGATGGTAGTCCGAAGTGGGAACGCGAACAATTGGGAGCATGTCGACCGAGCGACTGGTAGCGATCAACATGCGAATCGTTTCAAGGGACCAACCCGTGTGTTCCATGTCGTAAACGGTGAAGTGAGCGCCCGCACCGGCGGAGAGTCTTCCCAGTCCCGTTGAAGCGAACTCCATACACATAACGCCGTAAACTATTTCACCCTTGGCCAGCTGTTCTTTTACAAAGTTTTTTTTCATCGTTTGTTTACTTGATGGTTTTCTGAGGGCTTGTATAAATCGAAAAGTCTTTATGATCTATCACAATTCTGAAGACAGCTTAAACGATAACGACTTGATTACGAAGATGGTGACGAACGTATGATTTCAACGATACTACTCGGGACAACGAATCGGAAGAAGATCATTGAAATGCGACCGTTGCTTGAGCCTCTGGGGTATTCTTTGGTCGACCTTTCCGCAATGCCAGATCACGTAGATGTCGAAGAGACAGGATACGATTTTGTTGAGAACGCTAGGCTCAAGGCGATTACCTATGCGACGCGTTACCGAACATGGGCAATCGGGGAAGACAGCGGTCTTTGCGTACCCGCGTTAGGGGGCGCCCCAGGTATTTATTCGGCTAGGTTTGCAAGCCTTTCTCAAGAAACTGAATCAACGCCCCCGCAAAAGGCCGCTACTCTTACTCAAGATGAAGCAAATAACGCGTTACTTCTTGAACGTCTTTCGAATGTACCAACTGCCGACCGCTCTGCTTACTATGTTTCCACCATGGTGCTTGCATCTCCGAAAGGAGAATCAATCATTGAAGCAGCAGGAGAATGCTGGGGAAGGATTGTAGACGAGTCTCGTGGGGTAGGTGGTTTTGGTTACGACCCGTTGTTTGAAGTGATCGAGTACCACAAGACTTTTGCGGAGCTCGGGCCGTCGGTCAAAAGTGTGCTAAGCCATCGAGGTCGTGCGCTCGCGAAATTTCTTCGATTGCTTATCGATGTGAAAAGCTAAGTTTTGCTTGATTCGTTTGGATTCGATGCAGATGTATTCACGTCACGGAGAGAAGTGTGTATGTGCACTTCAATGCTTATTAAGCTGCTCAAACTAATTTGGAATTGTGATACGTTGATTCAACACGCGGCCGGTTCCGATTTCTTCGCATCGAATCAAAAGCGACTTCCCTCGATACTGATAGCCGTCAGACAGGACAATCGATTTCGTTGCACGTTCTTGCAGATTGATGACTTGAACACGTTGTCGTGGTCGATCGGGAGCATGGACGGTGCAGTCAAAGGTAGATGCTTGGCCACTTGAATTGGTCATAGTCATCTCGATGATCAGCCTTCCTCGATCATCAAATCGAGATTTTGTTTCCAATTGGAAATTTTTCAGTCCTAGACTGAGCGACTTACGAACGGAAAACTGGACTGGCGGTGTTCCTTTGAGTTCAAAGATGATCTCGATTGGCTCGTTTGATTGGCTGACATCGCGACGGAGTAAGATTGGGACTTCTATGGTTTTTGTTGCTGTTGCTTCCACCGAGAAATCTTTCTCCGCTACGCCACTTTGAAACAAGCTTGAGGAGACGATCTTGAGTTTTCCGTCGATTGACTTAACGGCTGGATTATGGACTGACAGCAGAATCGGATCTGACTGCCCAATCCGGTTTTCAATAATTGGATTCTTGATCTGTACGTCCGTTTGCCACTTGATCATATTCCTGTCGACATCTTTTACAAATATTGGCCAGCGACCAACGTATATCTGTTTTGCGTTGATTGCGCTTGCAGCATCGCTTCGAATATTAACCGGTCTTCCCCAAATATCCGTTGCGGTCCAGCGGTCGCCCCACTGGGCATCGATCCACTGTGGCTGATAAGCCCACAGGACCATGTTGTCTAATTGGTTGGACCTGTACAGGGTATTCGCGACGAAGGGTTGCTCCATGGGAAACGAATAAAAATCCTCAGCACCATCAAGATCTTGTGCAATTGTGCGAAATGGTAAGAGCAACTCTTCAGGGCCACCACGAGTGTCTAGGATACCGATGGCTTCATCGCAAGGATTGGATATCCATCCGGTTTCTAGAGTACTGGCATGAAGTGCGATCATTCGCTGAAGCAAATCTCGAATGCGATCTTCTGTCGAATACTTTCGGCTATCGACAGGATCCATGGAGACCCAACCCCCAGATCTTCCTTCTTGGTTTTCATCATTGGCAATTCTTGTAAGCTCGGACGCAGTAAGTGGCGGTTGACTTACGAACATCAATCGGCTTAACGAGTAAGCTGCCTTACCCTCTCTGGCAGGACGTACAACGAGAACATCCCAGGGAACAATGAGCTGCGATTCCGGCGCATACTTTCTTACTTGCGAACTCAGCTTATCTAGAATCTCTTTGCGGCGACTATTCTCAGCTAAGCTCAAATCGTTATCCCAACCAATTTGATAGTTGACTAAAAAAAGCGATGCCTTGGTCCATAGAGGTAAAAAAAGTGTGTCGAAAACGCGTGAATCATCAAGAATGTCCGCGAGAGGTTCCGTCTGAGTTCCTTTTTGGGCGAGCCCCAATCTTGCTGTGGCGTAAGATGACGTCTGCAATGTTGGCGACGCCTTGTATTTAACAAGCTTGCTTGGTGAGGCGGAAGGATTCCTACCATCGGCAAGGCCCGCAGAGGTTTTCTCAGCGACCAACCAAGCGGGCTCTGGGGCGATTACTCCACAACAATCGACATTTTTTGCGGTAAGCGTTTCAGTTAGCCAACCGATTGATTGTTCTGCCCGAGTCTTCGGAGCGGCAAGCCAAATCGAAAGCTTAACTCGACCAACACTCGAGAAACCCAGCAGAGGAGGAAGGTCATTCAAGCTTACATCGGAACCGACAGTTGGCATTGTCCAGCCTAACTTGCGGTTGGAAGAACCCCTGACATTTTGCTGAGTCGATTTGTTATAAGCAATTGCCGTCGTCGACTTAGTAAATTTCACCGGTGAGCCTTCAGATGCATTGACAACAAATCGATAGAACCCAGGTTGATTTATCGGTACTTTCCATTCGATGGTTCTCGAACGTTTGCTTGGATCTTCGGTTTGCAGTGTGCCGGATTTTTGTTTAACGGCAAGCAAGTTATTTGATTCTGCTGTCGGTGAAAGCGGTGGCGACTGGAGACGTGAATCGGACTCCCAAACAACGTCACCATTGTGATCCACAACACGTAACGTGAATCGACTCGATTCGTCATCAATCGCATCCATCTTGCATCGAAGCGACACTGTTTCGCCAACGGAAACAATGCGGCTTTCAGGAATCATTTGCAGATCTAATCGAGGAATGCGGCTGAATGCGATCGAATCGAATTGCACGGTGCCGACAATAGCGTTAGTCGTCTTAGGTTCTACGTTTAGTCGAACCTTGGCAAACCGTGACCCTTCAGGAATGTTTTCGATTTTATCCAAGTGCAGGTGTCGCCATGAGCATGATTGGTCGACAGTATCCGAGGTGATCATTCCTAATTCTTCACCACCTGCATCTAGCCACACGATAGAGATCGTAGTTTCAAACGGATCACGCAGTTCACACGCGACGCGGGCATCTAATCGGTAGGCTTGCTGTGGAACAACAGGAACCAGTGGGCCATCGATTTGAGCCGAGCCACCGTTCATTTGAATCTGGAGGCATGGATTAAACACGGTCGATTCTAAAAAGCGATCTACTTGATCAGGGACAGCCTCCGTAAACACCTGTCCGGGCAATCGATTCTGTTGGATTGCAACAAACCACTGGGCCAGTGATCTACGAATGGCTTGTATTTCATCTTCAGTACCTGGAGCTTTGGTGACAATCTCCATTTTGACAAACGCAGGGTGCTGCCGCCCGGCCTTGCGTTGCCACTGGTCGGGCCAGCGGTCACGATTTAGATCCTCGCGTAGTCCAAAGGTCGCTTCAAAAATTTGCTCCGCGGCGTGGCATTGCGAGGCGATTCGCCCAAGCAATCCTTCACGACCAGTGGACGGTCCGACCAAGCTGACTAGAATGGTTCCAGCGATGAGCATGGATCGAGTTAGACTTCGATCGAGGATTCGTTTTGAAAAACGAATCTTAGGTAGTCGCATTGGAATCAAAGGATACAAAATCTAGTGCCTGCAATCAGTGTTGGAGTTCAACTGTCTTCGTTCGGGCTTCCGTTCAAGCAAGCAATCCAAGTCGCCTCAGCCCTAGGAGCCGACAGTATTGAAATCGACGCTCGCAGCGACTTACGTCCAACAGAACTGACCGCGACAGCCCTACGACAAATTCGTAAGCTGCTCAATGATCTCAATTTGCGGGTTGTAGCGGTGCGTTTTCAAACAAGTCGCGGCTATGACTGTGCTGAAGAGCTGGAGCGACGCGTCGCAGCAACGAAGGCAGCGATGAAAATGGCGAGTGAGCTCGGAGCCAGTGCGGTCGTTAATCAGATCGGAATTATTCCGGAATCGCTTGAAGATTCAGCTCACCAAATGTTGCGAGATGTCCTATCAGATCTTGGTCGGCACGGTCAGCATGTTGGAGCGTTCCTAGCTTGCGAAACAGGTTCTGAACCGCTCGCGAATATCGCTGGGCTTATTGAATCCCTTCCCGAGGGATCGTTAGCAGTCACGCTGAACCCAGGCAATCTTATTGTAAATGGCTTCGACTTAACTGGACTGCGTAAGATTGCACCGCATGTGCTCCTGGTCCATGCCAAGGATGCAGTCCCGGATCGTGCTCGTGGTCGCGGTACGGAAGTGGCCTTGGGGAGAGGCTTAGTCGAATTCCCTGAGCTGATGGCAACCTTGGAAGAGCAACATTTTCGTGGAAGCTATATCATTCAGCGCGACAGCAAAGGCAATATTCGCGAAGAAACAGCCCTTGCAATTCAATTTCTTAAAAACATCTAAAAGCAACATCGCGTCAGCATGAACGAAACGACTCACGAAGCAGCTTTTCAAGGGATAACTTCTCAAGGAGTACCGGGAACAATTGAAGATAAAGTTCACGAATCGATCGTGGCTATTCAAATGAAGTCTGCTCTTGTGCCACGAGTTGGAATCATTTTGGGTAGCGGGTTGGGTGATTTTACGAATCACATTAAGCAAGCAACATCAATTCCTTATCGCGATATACCCCTCTTCCCAAAGCTCTCAGCCGCAGGACACGCCGGCGAGCTCATCCTCGGGCACTTTGGTCAAATCCCGATCGTTGCCATGAGAGGTCGAGCACATCTTTACGAAGGCCACGATCCTCTTTGGGCAACCTATGGCTTACGAGTCATGAAAGCCCTGGGGATTGAAATGCTTATCGTTTCGAATGCCGCAGGAGGACTCAATCCGCGATTCGCAGTCGGAGATGTTGTTCTGATCGATAGCCACATTGATATGATGTTTCGCTCGGGTCTCACGTCGAACCACTCTGAGAATCAAGTGGCCGATATGGGAATAGCGCAGCGTTTGGGAAGCACCTATGACGAATCGCTTATCGTGGCGACAATGAATGCCGCAAAAGAGTCCAGAGTGTCCATATCGCGAGGGACTTATCTTGCAACGCTTGGCCCAACCTATGAAACGAGAGCCGAGTATCGCGCGTTTCGAATGCTGGGAGCCGACATGGTTGGCATGAGCACCGTACCGGAAACGATTCTCGCGGCTGCATTGAGGCTTCGAGTTTTAGCATTCTCGGTGATCACGAACGTAGCCGCACCAGATATTACGACCGCAACTTCGCACGACGAAGTCCTGGTCGGAGCAGCTACCGCTCAGGCAAAACTTGTGACTTTGCTCGAAAACCTCTTCAGCCAATGGTCAGCCCCGTCAGTCTAAAGAAAAGATTCATAAAGTTAAATATTGGAGAAAACCTTCTTGGGATACCCTCCCGATCAGGGCTGATCAAACCTGAGCCGATGGCGCTAGCCACGGGTTTCGATTTTGCCACAATTTGACAGATAGCACCCAAGGCTAACGCCCAATGCCATCTACTTTCGACACATCAGCCGCCTGGCGTCAGCTTGCGGTTAGTGAAAATCCAATAAAAACCGCACGCTGACGCGTGGCGGCTGATGAAACAGCAAACAGTTTTGATAGAAAGTAGATGGCATTGGGCTAACGCCTACGGCCCAGAAAAAGCGCCCTTTTTATCTGCCCACTCCCGATCTCAGAGGGCTTGTCGTATAATTAATGCGATTCGTAGGCCAACGCTTCCATTGAATTTTTGTCTTTCTATGCAGGATTCAATCGAAAAAAGGCTGGCTAAGTTTCTTGCCGAGTAGAAACGAAACTAACTATTTTCCAGCTTAAAGGCCCACTGATGCGATCCCACCTATTGACGTGGATTTTTGTCGCCGCGACGCTGTTCGCCGTTCGTCCATTTTCTCTCAACGCACAGGAAACTCTGTTGACTCCCGACGCTCTCGCCGCAAAAAACGCTGCAAAGAACCCTGACAATCCATCGTATCTAATCGGGTTCCAAATGGGCTCTCAGCTCAGCGGAAGCGGCTTCGCTGAGAACGATGTAAAGATTGAAGCTTTGATGAAAGGCCTTGTTGACGCACTTGCCAAAAAGAAGC